>JBOGIC010000326.1:0-2616 GCA_050744985.1 Acidimicrobiales bacterium | reverse complement strand
ACCGACGTGTTCGGTCGCTTCACGATCATGTCGACGACGTTGCGGGCGATCCGCCGGGACGGGCGCCGGATCGTGGCGAGGACGTCGGCGCGGCTGATGCTCTGCGGATCGAGCCCCATGCGCAGGTAGGCCAGCGCCGCCGTCATGCCGGTGCGCGACAGCAGGTCGGGACCGACCGCCCGGGTGCACGGGACGCCCGCGTCGACCAGCGCGATCTGCACAGGGAGCAGCACCGAGTTGACCCGGGCGAGCACCGCGATGTCGGTGGCGTCGACTCCGGCCACGGCGTTCGGGCCACGCAGGCCGGCATCCATCCACTCCTGCGCCCGTCGCACCACGGCCGGTGCCAGGTCGTCGTCCTCCACGGCGTCGACGACGAGATCGGTGGGCGCCTCGTCCCGGCCGGGCGACGCGGCGATGGTCTTGGGGAGGCGGCGCCGGTTGTGCGTGAGCAACGTCTCCGCCGCCTTCACCACCCGGGTGGGGCAGCGGTAGTTGACGGTGAGGTCGTAGCTCGCGGCCCCCGGGAAGAAGCGGGCGAAGTCGATGAGGAATCCGGGATCGGCGCCGGCGTAGCCGTAGATCACCTGGTCGTCGTCGCCGACGCCGAACACCGACGCCGCCGGACCGGCCAGGAGCCGGATGAGCAGGACGTGTGCGGGCGTGAGGTCCTGGAACTCGTCGACCAGCAGCGTCTTGGTCGTGGCCCGGGCGCGGGTGCGGATCTCCGGTTCGCTCAGGCACAGCTCGATGGCGCGATAGATCTGCTCGTCGAAGTCGACGGCGCCCCGGTCGGCGAGCGCCGCCCGGTAGGCGGGAAACGCGGCCGCCACGCCGGTGGCGTCGGGGAACCGACCCTCGGCGTCCTCGGGATCGACCAGGCCGAGCCGGATGGCGCTCAGGGCGTCGAGGTAAGGGGCGACGGGGTCGGTGTTGATGCGACGGTTCACGTGGACGAGCGACTCCACGATGCGGCGGGTCTCGATCTCGTCGATGACGCGGACCGGCCCGGCCAGCTCGCAGATCCGCAGGCCGAGCGAGTTCAGCGTGCGGATGTTGGGGGCGAGGCCCTCGGTGCGATCGCGGAGCTCGTCGGCGGCCTTGACGTTGTAGGCCACCGCGGTCACGAGGTGGGGCTCGTGGCCTCGGTCGGCGATGAGGTGCCGGAGGCGCTCGGTGAGCACGCGGGTCTTGCCCGACCCCGCCGGGGCGATGATGCGGGCCGGTCCGCCCGGGTGCTCCACGGCGGCGCGCTGGTCGTCGGCGAGGTCGGCCGCCGAGGCTCGAGCCCGCGCCACCCGAAGCGCGCCGGCGTCGATCGAGTCGCGGTGGACGACTGCCTCCGGCACGTCCAGCGGCTGTCGCGGCCCACCGTCGCACCATGCCGGCGTGCCGTCTTCCAACAAGACGTCGGCGGGCCCGCCCGGGGCGGCGCCCAGCCGCGTGGCCCGTACGCCGTGCCACCACACCGGCTCCCCCCGCCGAGCGTCGTAGTTGTTCGCCCAGACGAGGAAGTGCAGCCGTTCGTGGCCGAGGTCGAAGCCGGCGTCGAGCAGGTACGGGGCTCGGTCTTCGGTCGGCGGCCGCCGGAGCTCATCGGCGTCAACCGCCAGCTCGATCACGACGGGCTCGCGGTTCGACCAGTGGCGGTGAAGGTCCTCGACAGCCGCCGCCGGTGCGGCGAGCGTGTCGTCGTCGACCCTCACCCGCGGCGCACCCGGCCACGCCGCCGGTGCGTCGGCACCCGCGGCGACGACCACGCCACGCCCGAGAGGAACGGCCATGACCGCAGGCTAGGTGGGGCGTATGACATTGCCGAGTAGGGCTGCGTTGACGCACCGGGCTCAGTTGACCACCGGCACCCGCCCTGGCGTCGCGTCAGTCGGAGGGCGCGGCCACCCGTCGCGCCGGCGGGGGAACCAGAATGGGCCCATGGCACGCACCGCTCGGAGGTGGTCGTCGGCGGCACGGGCGGTGGTGGCCGTGATCCTCGTCTTGGGCGCGCCCGCGTGTGGGGGCGGCGGTGGTGGCGACGATGGCGGCGACGAGGCGACACCGTGGCAGATGCTCCCGGTCGCACCCGTGCGCGGCCGGTTCGTCGCCGCGGTCGCGTGGAGCGGCAACGAGATGCTGCTGTGGGGGGGCGGGGGCTGCTCGGGTGACCGCTGCGACCAGACGACCAGCACCCCGCGCGAGGACGGCGCCGCCTATGACCCGGGTGCCAATCGCTGGCGGGTCATGGCCAAGGCCCCGCTGTCGGCCCGGCTGCGGCCGGCGTCGGCCTGGACGGGCAAGGAGTTCATCGTGTGGGGCGGCCAGGCGGCGGCGAACTACATGAGCGACGGCGCCGCCTACGACCCGGTGGCCGACACGTGGCGGACGGTCGCGGCGGCGCCGATCGAGGGGCGGACGGGGTTCGGCATCTGGACGGGCACGGAGCTGATCGTGTGGGGCGGTGGCGGGGGGACGGACCGCTCGTTCAACGACGGCGCCGCCTACAACCCGGCCACCGACACGTGGCGCGTGATCAAGGCGTCGCCGCTGTCGGGGCGCGGCGGGTCGGCGTCGGTCTGGACGGGACGGGAGATGCTGGTGTGGGGCGGGTCGGGTGGGGGC
>JBOGIC010000325.1:0-1616 GCA_050744985.1 Acidimicrobiales bacterium | reverse complement strand
ACCGTGACCGACGGCGGCCGGGTGGCCCTGCGGTTCGTGATCACGGGCACGAACACCGAGAGCTTCATGGGCATGCCCGCCACCGGCAAGGCGATGGAGCTGGAGGTCATCTCGCTGATGACGGTCGACGGCGGAAAGGTCACCGAGCTCCGCAGCCAGTTCGACCAGATGGGCCTGATGAGGCAGCTCGGGTTGGGGCCCGGCTCCGCCTAGCATTGCGGGCGCTTCTCATGCGGGTGTAGCTCAGTGGCAGAGTCCCAGCCTTCCAAGCTGGTCACGCGGGTTCGATTCCCGTCACCCGCTCTCGCAAACGTGCTGGTCAGCATGGGCTGACGGCGGCGCCGGCCGACTCCATGCATTTTTCGGGCGCCCACTCCGCTCTACATAGTGTCAACGCGGGCTGCCGGGCTTTGGCGCACCGTCCGTGGGTTCGATCGGCGAACGCGACCACGGACGAGAGAGGCCGCTATGACCCCGAACCGCGCAGTACCGGCGTACCGGCGACCTCAGGCTGTCGTGGCCCTGTGCATCGTCGTCGGTGTGGTCGTCCACCTCGCCCGCCCGGCCGTTGCCGCCGAGCCCGCGCCTCTTCCCCTTGCCAAGACCGTCGAGGTATTCGATGCCTACGTCAAGGCCGCCGCCACGGCCGTCCAGGCGGCCAATCCCGCCAGCCAGCTGCCCTTCGTCGGGCGCGACGGGATCGACCAGAACACCAAGCTCCTCGCCAACATCGGCTCGGAGGTCGGCAAGGTCCTCGCCCGCCTGCCCGATGCCCGGTCGATGCCGCCCGGTGATCTCCCCGCCTTCCTGAAGGGCCAGCCTCGACCGTTCGGGCTGCGGATCCTCCCGGACGCCCGCTGCGGTGACAACCAGTGCCGCCCCGGAGCCCCGGCCAAGGACATCACGAGGGTCCTCCTGACGCTGGACGCCGGCGTCGGCAGCCCGGACGGCGCCACCTGCGGGGGACCGTGCGAGGCACCCAAGGAGCTCGCCGGCCGGCCGTTCCATGTCGGTCTACCGGGCCTCGAGCTCACCTCTGCCGACAAGAGCACGACCGCCACGGTGTCGTGGCATCTCACCCTCACGCTGGGCGTCGATGCCGCCGGTGCGTTCCTGTCGACCCACAACTCGCCCGAGCTGCTCGTCGGTCTCGATGTCGTCCTCCCGACGGCGCTCCGAGGGACGCTCGGCGTCATCGACGTGCAGACCACCATCGACGGCGCGATCGACGGGCGTGGCCGGTTCCGGGGGACGTTCCGCTTCGACACCACCGGACCGGAGGTGCGGGGCAGTGCGGCGCCGCCCATGGCCGTGGCGTTGACGGCCGTCGCCGACGCCGTCATCCACGCCGACGCCACCGCGGACGCCGCCCTGCCGGGGATCGGCGCCGACGTGCACGTGCGCTGGGGCTGGCGGGCCCCCGAGACGCCGGCATCGACGTCCGGGCTCTCCGTCTCGTTGGAGAACGTACGCCTCACGGTCGGTACGTTCCTCGGCAAGGGCCTCGCACCCATGGTGCAGGGGATCCACGACGCCGTCGCACCGATCGCCCCGGTGGCCGAAGTGCTGAACGAGCCGATTCCCGGGATCAGCGATGTCATCGGCGACACGACGCT
>JBOGIC010000324.1:0-3155 GCA_050744985.1 Acidimicrobiales bacterium | reverse complement strand
CACCCTCGTGTCGCGGGCGGCGGCGGCGCTGGGATGGGCGTCACTCGCGCTGATCCCCGTCCTGATGATCCTCGTCGCCGTGCTCGCCCGGCGGATCCGCGGGCCGGCGACGGCCCCGTTGGCGTGGATACTCGGGGCGACCGTCGTCCTGCTCGCCGTCGACCTCGCCACCGGCGCCCGGCTGCAGCTGGGGGGCATCCTCGGCTACGCACCGCACGGCCGCTTCTACGGCCTCGGCAACGCCGGCTTCGCCGTGCTCGGCTCGTTCGCGCTCACCGCCGCCGCCCTCCATGTGCACCACGCGCCTCGCCGCCGTGAGGCGCTCGCGTCGGCGGCGGCCTTCCTGGCCTTCGTGGTCGTCATCGACGGCGCCCCCGGGCTCGGCGGCGACGTGGGCGGGCTGCTCACCCTCGTGCCCGTGTTCGCCCTGACGTGGATGGCGATGGCGGGCGTACGCCTGACGTGGCGTCGCCTCGCCGGGGTTGCCGGGATCGCCATGCTGGGGCTGGCGACCGCCACGGCCTTCGACCTGCTCCGGCCGCCTGGGTCGCGCACGCACCTCGGTCGCCTGGCGGCGGACACGTGGCACGCCGGGCCGGGCCACCTCCTGACCGTCCTGGGCCGGCGGATCGACATCAACCTCGGCCTACTCGTCCGGGTGCCGTGGTCGTGGCTTGTCCTGGCGGTCGTGGCCGGCGTGGTCTATGCGCTCGTCGTCCGCCGGATGGGCGCCGACCTCCTACCTCCGGGCGGGCCGCTGCGGGCGGGCGTCCTCGGCACCCTGGCCGTCGGCGTCGTGGGCTTCGTGCTGAACGACTCCGGTGTCATCGTCACCGCCCTCGCCCTCCTCGCCGTCGGCCCCCTCCTGGCCACGCTCGCCCTCAACCCGCCGGCACCCGCTCCCCTGCCCCCGGCGCTCCTCGAGCCGGCGAGCGACCCCGGCCGGCGGGCGCGCACCACGACGTGAGCGTCCTCGCCGGCGCCGTCGCCGGGTGCGTCGCCGGTGCGCTGACGTGGTGGGCCGTCCGTGGCTGGTTCACCCAACCGAGCCTGCTCCGATCGAACTACCGCGACCACCCCGTCCCGACCGCCGCCGGCGTCGTGCTCGCCCTGGCCCTGCTCGAGGTCGAGGCGCTGCGCGCCGTCGCCGGCGCGCCGACGCTGTCCCGGTTCGTCACCGTGTTCACCGTGGCCGGGTTCTGCCTGGTCGGCACCGTCGACGACCTCGCCGGCGCGGGCGACGATCGGGGCTTCCGGGGCCACCTCCGGGCCCTGCGGTCCGGGCGTGTCACGACCGGGGTGCTGAAGCTGGTCGGGGGCGCGCTGGTGGCGGTCGTGGCCGTGGCGCCGGTGTCGGGTGGCGGCACGGCGCAGCTCCTCGCCGACGCCGCCCTCGTGGCCCTGTGCGCCAACCTCGCCAACCTGCTCGACCGCGGCCCCGGACGCGTGACCAAGGTCAGCCTGGTCGCGTTCGTGGTGCTCGCCGTGGCCAGCCGCGCCGATCCCGAACTGGCCGGTGTGGCGGTGGTGGCGGGCGGGGCCGCCGCCCTGCTTGTCGACGACCTGCGCGAGCGGCTCATGCTGGGCGACGCCGGTGCGAACCCGTTGGGTGCGGCGCTGGGGCTCGGCGTCGTGCTGGTCGCGCCACCGCTGGCCCGCAACCTCGTGCTCGTCGCCGTCGCGCTCCTGAACGTCGCCGGCGAGGCCGTGTCGTTCAGCCGGGTCATCGAGGCGGTGCCGCCCCTGCGGGCGCTCGATCGCGCCGGCCGCCGGCCTACTTGGCGACCATCCTCGTGAGGTTGGACGGAGGGCTCTCGCCCGCCGTGTTGACCGCCTTGACGTAGTACCAGTACAGCGCCCCGGGGGTCGTCGCCAGGTCGTTGTAGCTCGTGGCCGAGCCCGAGATGTCAACCAGCTTGGTCAGGTTGGTCGACGTCGCGCCCCGGTAGATGCGGTAGGTCGTGAACGGCGGGTTCCCCGCCGACACCGGCCGCGACCACAACAGCAGCACGCCGTGCCCGCCCGTGCCCGGCTGGGTGGCGTACAGCGTCTGCGGCGCGGAGGGCACCGACTGGTTCGTCGGCGGCACCGTGGTCGTCGTGGTCGTCGTGGTCGTGGTGGTGCTCGAGGACGGTGGCGCGGTCGTCGTCGTCGTCGTCGGTCGCGTGGTTGTCGTCGTGGTGGTCGGTGGTGGTGGTGCGGAGCCCGACATGCTCAGGAACACGCTCTTCGCCGTGTTCCAGTGGGTCGCCAGGTAACTGTTCGCCGGCGGGTTGGTCGAGAAGTAGTCGTCGTGGTTGCAGTCCAGCAGCGCTTCGTGGCTGGAGCTGCCGCACACGATCCGGACGAACCGACCCGAGCCGTCGTTGTAGCAGAGCCGGTCGTACTCGTCCGTGCAGTGGAAGCCGGGCGTGGCGTTGGGCGCCGTCGGCTGGACCCCGCCGAGGGTGTGGATGAGCTCGTGGGCCTCGGCGAGGTTGGTGTTGCCCCAGCACCCCTTGTCGACCCGCCCGATCGCGCCGGGCACGCCGGCCACGCCGTTGTTGGTGTTGCCGGGGCCGGGTGAGTCGTCGGGCCAGATCTCGGCGATGGCGCAGTAGACGTTCGATTCCATCCAGACGATGTAGCGACGGTCGTTGCGCGTGTAGCCCTTGCCCCGCAACTCGTTGATGGTGTTGTCGATGTTGTCGTCGCCGCGCGTCGAGAGGACGACGTTGCCGATGACCGGTACGCACGACGCGTCGTGGACGAAGCGCACGTGGGCCGACCCGCCGGTCTCGGCCGCGCTCGAGTTGAACACGTCGTCGATCCGGGCCGCCCACTGCTGGAACGACGCCAGCCAGCCGGCGTAGTTGTCGGGCTTGTCGGACGCCCGGGCGTAGAGCAGCTGCACCCGGAAGCCGTCGCTGCCGTTGCCGAAGCACGGCACCTGAGCCGGGGCGGCCGCGGTGACGGCGCCGGTCGACGTGTCGAAGATCGCCTGCACCGGGGGCGGTGGGCGATCCTGGGTGACATCGACACCGGGCGGCGCCGGGTCGGGCCCGTGGGTGCAACCGGCCCGGCCGTAGCGCGACGCGGCCTCGAGCCGGTACGCGCCGCGGCAAGGGTCGGCACGCGAAGTCCGTTCCAACCCGTCGTAGACGAGGCCTTGGCGC
>JBOGIC010000323.1:0-3500 GCA_050744985.1 Acidimicrobiales bacterium | reverse complement strand
GCGTGGGGGTACGAGGTGGCCCGTGAGGAGTTCCCCGACCAGGCGGTGACGTGGGACGACTGCGGCGGCCGGCCCGGCGACCGGGTGCTGGTCAAGGACACGATCGCCGACATCTTCCTGCAGCAGGTGCTGACGCGGCCCGACGAGTTCGACGTGATCGCCACGACCAACCTCAACGGGGACTACGCGTCGGATGCCCTCGCCGCCCAGGTCGGAGGGATCGGCATCGCCCCCGGAGGGAACATCAACTACGTGACCGGCCACGGGGTGTTCGAGGCGACCCACGGCACGGCCCCGAAGTACGCCGGTCAGGACAAGGTCAATCCCGGTTCGCTGCTGCTGTCGGGCGTGCTGATGCTCGAGCACCTCGGCTGGCAACAGGCGGCAGACGACATCATCCGGGCTCTGGAGGCCACCATCGCCGACCGCATCGTCACCTACGACTTCGCCCGCCTCACCGACGGCGCGACCGAAGTGAAGACATCCGAGTTCGCCGCCGCCATCATCGACAGGCTGTGACGCCATGAGCAAGGTCACCGTCGTCGGGGCCGGCTTCTACGGCTCCACGCTCGCCCAACGGATCGCCGAGGGGGCGTACGTCGAGGAGGTCGTCCTCACCGACGTCATCGACGGCAAGCCGCAGGGCCTCGCCCTCGACATGATGCACAGCCGCCCCATCGCCGGGTTCAACACTCGGGTCACCGGCACGAACGGGTACGCGGAGGCAGCCGGGTCGTGGATGGCCGTGATCACCGCCGGCGTCCCCCGCCGGCCCGGCATGAGCCGCATGGACCTGCTCGAGACCAACGCCGGCATCGTCGGCGACGTGACCCGGCGGCTGCTCGACGTCGCCCCGGACGCCGTGATCATCGTCGTCACGAACCCGCTCGACGAGATGACGGCGCTGGCAGCGGAGGTCTCGGGCCTGCCCCGGTCACGGGTGATGGGACAGGCCGGCGTCCTCGACACGGCCCGGTTCCGCCACTTTCTCGCGGAGGCGGCGGGCGTCGATCCCGCCGACGTGAAGGCCATGACCCTGGGTTCGCACGGCGACACGATGGTGCCGGTGCCGTCGCTGGCCTGGATCGGTGGCCGTCCCCTCCGGGAGGTCCTGAGCCAGGAGGAGGTCGACCGCGCCGCCGTCCGCACCCGGGATGCCGGGGCGGAGATCGTCGGCCTGCTCAAGACGGGCTCGGCCTACTACGCGCCGGCGGCGGCCGCCGAGGCGATGGTCCGCGCCGTGATCACCGACGACGCCCACCCGCTCCCGTCCAGCGTCTGGCTCGACGGCGAGTACGGCATCCGGGGGGTCTACCTGGGCGTGCCGGCCCGGCTCGGGCCCGACGGCGTCGACCACATCGTCGAGCTCCCCCTGAGCGGCGAGGAGATCACCGCCCTGCGTACGGCGGCCGAGGCCGTCCGGATCAAGCAGGCCGAGGCGATCAAGCTCTTGGGCTGAGGCCTACAGGTCGGCCCCGGCGATCATCCACTGGGCCGTGCGCTCGGCGACGGCGCCGATGGTGAGCGAGGGGTTGACGGCCAGGGGGCCAGGGATGACGGAGCTGCACGCGACGTACAGGCCGGGGTGACCCCACACCTGGCCCCGGTGGTCGACGACGCCGGTCTCGGGTGAATCGCTCATCACCGCACCGCCCAGCGGGTGGGCTGTCAACAGCCGGCGGAACGGTGGTCGCCACGGCGGGCTGCGCATGAAGCTCCCGCCCAGCGCGTGACTTAGGTCCTTCATGACCCGCTCGATGTCGTCGAACACGGGCTTGCTGGCCGACGGGTCCCAGTCGAGCTGCAGGCGGCGACGCCGGTCAAGGCGAAGGACGCCGTCCCCGGCGTCGAGGCCCATGCCGAGATAGGTGAGCAGATTCGGGACCGGTGACCCGGCGAACAGCAGCGCGCTCCGGAACGGCGGTCCACCGCCCGAGGCGCGCAGGTAGCTCACGGCGGCCCGCGCCATGCCCAGGAGGCGGCGCCGGTTGGGAACGGCGCCGTCGACGAACGCCGTGAACGACGGCGGGTAGCCGAGGTCTTGCACGTTGACGAGCTTCCCCGTCTTGCGCCCCGGCACCAGCGCGCCGGCGGTGATGCTGGGCCCGTCACTCGGCTCGACGACGTCGTCGGTGCCGAGCGTGCCGGCGAAGAGCATGTCGCCGTTCGGGGAGAAACGGTGGCCGACCATCGCCGGCAGCGAAGGGAGCGTCCGGTGGAGGTCCCGGGCGCGGAGGAGAAGCTCGGTCGAACCGAGCGACCCCGCCGACACGACGACCGTGCCGCCTTCGACACGGAACGGCTCCGACGTTCCGGGCCGGTCGGGGTCGAGCCGGCGACCGGTCACGGCGTAGCCGCCGGCGCCGAGCGCTTCGAGCCGATCGGCGACGTGCAGCGGACGCACCTCGAGGCCGTGACGTTCCCCTAGCGGCACGTAGGTGACATCCAGGCTGTTCTTCGCACGAGGGCGGCACCCGAGGAGGCAGTTGGCCGTGTAGTCGCACGGCTCCTGGGCGACGCCGCTGACAGGGTGCGTGCGGCTCGGGCCGGTGTGGACGGCGATCGGCACGAGCCCGGGGTCGTAGCCGGCCCGCCGGGCGGCGTCGAGGAACGCCGTCGTGCGGGCCGGCAGGTCGTAGCCGGCCGGGGGGACGAGCGGCCGCGCTTCGATCATCTCGGCGACGCGGTCGTAGTACGGCGCCAGCCGCGTCCGGGCCAGCGGCTCCGGCCATTCCCGCCGCTCGAAGACCGCGTCGGGCGCGCGCAACTGCACGTTGAAGTAGTGCAAAGAGCCGCCGCCCACGCCGCTGCCCTGGATGACGTCCATGCGGCGGAACGTGCGGTAGTCGAGGAAGCCGTAGCGGCGCTTCTCGTCCCACACGGCCGCCTCGGCGCCCGACCACGTGCGCGGGAACTCGCCCGCCTCCCACCGCCGGCCCCGCTCGAGCAGGCAGACGCGGCGCCCGGCCTCGGCCAGCCGCGCCGCCACGATCGCCCCGCCGAAGCCCGAGCCGATCACCACGGCGTCGTAGGCGCCATTCACCGGTGCACGTTCTAGCCTGACCGGGTGGGCAGTCGTGGGAGGTTCACGGTCGGGGCCGTCCAGGAGCGGTTCCCGTGGCTGATGCGGCCGGTCGAGATCGTCGACGGCCTGGCGACGCCCGCCCGCTGGCGGCACCGCATCACGCCGGGGTCCGAGGCGGGCCGCAACGCCGTCCGCGTCGACAGCACCTGGCTGACCGAGATCCTGGCGCGCCTTCTGAGCCCCCTGCCCCCGGTGCGGGAGGCGTTGGTGAGCCGCAGCCCGCTCCTCGCCAGAGTCGACTGGGAGACGCGCAAGCTCGTCTGGTCACTCGTGTGGAACGTCGTCGTCTCCTACGGCCTGCGGCCCAAGAAGCCGCCCGTGCCGAAGGACGAGCGGCGGATCAACCTCATCTCGGCTCGCGAGAGCTACGCCGACTTCCACTGCGACAACCTGGTCGTCCCCGACGACGTGCCGA
>JBOGIC010000322.1:0-4466 GCA_050744985.1 Acidimicrobiales bacterium | reverse complement strand
CGGGAGGCCCATACACGGCGGCAGACCTTCGGGAAGGCCGGGTGACGCCACCGGCGTGGGGGTCCGACTCCGCACCGCCGCCCGGCCCCGACCGCCGCGTTACGCCGCCCTCGATCCCGCCGCCGGCGGAGGCCGCGCGGCCTTCAGCGGTCGTGCCTCCTGCTGGGGTCCCCGATCCCTCGCCCCCGACCGCGCCGCATGGTCCAGTGGGTCAGCGGCTGATCGGGGTAGGCCTCGCGCTGGGCTCGGCTCTTGCGATTGGCGCCGTCGTCCGGCGCCGGAGGAAGGCGCGGCCAGGGCACCTACGTCGAATCGTCAGAACAGCCCGTTGTCGTTCGCTGACGTCTCGGTAGTACCCGCCGGCGTACCGCTCCATCGCCTCGGCCGGGCGGTTCTGGTTGAACATCCGGTCGTAGAAGGCCATCCGCCGTCTTCTTGTTCTCGGCCGGGGTTGCCACGACCAGTGGTCTACCCGCCACCATGTTCCCGCGCGACCATCACGTGTGACCTGGCGCACGGTGCACAACGACCGCTGGAGGGGCATCGTCGGCGGGGCGCTGCGCCGGCCCCCGGTGCTTCCGGTCGTCAGAGGACTGACGGGCGCCTCTGCCATACCGTGGCGTATCCGCGCCGGCCTTCACCGGCGGATCGGAAAGCGGGTGCATCTCGACGACTTCCCCGCGTTCGACGTCCAGCCGCCGCGCGGCGCGACGCTGTGGTTCCAGCACGGCGACACGACCGACTACCTGTGGTGGCTCGGCGCGTACGAGCCGGCGACGACCGAGCTGTTCTGCCGCCTGGCCGAGGACAGTCCCGTGGTTCTCGACATCGGAGCCCGCGACGGCGGTCGAGGCCGACCCCGACGCGGCGCGCGGGCTGCGGGCCAACGTGGCGTTGAAGGGATCACTCACCGGGGGACGGGTTACCGTCATCGAGGCTGCGCTCGGCTCGATCGACGGAACGGCCTCGTTCTGCCTGTCGGGCGGCAACAGCTCGCTGAACCCGCAGTTTCGCGACGGCGCCACGCCGACACCCGTGACGGTGCGGCGGGGCGACTCGGTTCTGGGCGGCCTCGCCCTGGGCGAGCCCGTCGGCCTCGTGAAGGGCGACACCGAAGCGACCGAGCCCGATGTGCTCGCCGATCTCGACGAGACGGTACGACTGGACCGATGCGTCATCGTCTGTGAAGTGCTTCCCGGACGCACCGAGGACGGTCTGCAGGACTTCGTGACCCGGCATGACTATTGGGTATGGCGATCACGGCGACGGGCCTCGTGCGGATCCCCCGCGTGATCGGCGACCGGACCTACCGCGAACCCAACGTCGGCCTGGCGCCCGCGGCGTGGTCGATCCCTCCGGACGTCCTAGCCCGTTGACCCGGCGATTCCTTGGCCGGGCGCGTGTCAGCTCGGCGTGTGAGCCGACTCGATCAGCGACTCGAGGTGGTCGCGGTCGAGGGGTCGCGACAGCAGGAAGCCCTGCCCGTACTGGCAGCCCATGGCGACCAGGCGCTCCAACTGTGACTCCTCCTCGATGCCCTCGGCGAGCGAGCGCATGCCGAGCACGGAGGCCATCTGCACGATGGCGCCCATGAGGGCCAGGTTCTCGCTGCTGTCCTCGATGCGGTCGACGAAGGACTTGTCGATCTTGAGCACGTCGATGGGGAACGACCGGAGGTAGTTGAGGCTGGAGTAGCCCGTCCCGAAGTCGTCGACGGCGAGGTGCACGCCCAGGCCCTTCAGGGCGGCGAGGCGGTCGGCGGCGCCCTGGGGGTCGGCCATCATCACCGACTCGGTGATCTCGAGGGTGAGCCGGGCCGGGTCGAGGCGGGACGCGGCCAGGGCGTGGGCCACGTCGTCGACGAGCGACGGATCGGCCAGCTGGCGGGCGGAGACGTTCACCGACATCCACAGTGGCGGCTCGGACGCGAACCGTTCCTGGAGACGGACGGCCTCGTGGCACGCCTCGGTCAGCAGGAACGCGCCGAGCGACGCGATGAGGCCGGTCTCCTCGGCCAAGGGCACGAAGTCCGACGGCGGCACCATGCCCCGGGACGGATGGGGCCAGCGGGCCAGAGCCTCGACACCCATCACGCGCTGATCCCTGAGGTCGTACAACGGCTGGTAGTGCAGGATCAGCTCTTCGCGGTCGACCGCGCGCTGAAGGTCGGCCTTCAGCTCCAAGCGGCGCATGGCCTGGGCATGCATGTCCGGCTCGAACAGGCAGTACCGACCCTTACCCTCGGCCTTGGCGTTGAACATGGCCACATCGGCCTGCCGCAACAGCTCGTCCACACCCACCGCCTGACCGGGACGGGCGACGGTGATGCCGATCGACGCCCGCACGATGACCTCCATGCCGTGGATGGGAAAGGCGGGCAGCAGCACGGCCATGATCCGCTCCGCGATCACGGCCGCCTCCTGCTCCTCGATCGCCTCCAGCAGTACGGCGAACTCGTCGCCGCCGAGACGAGCCGCCGTGTCCGCCGGGCGCAGCACCGCGAGGAGGCGCTCCGATACGCCCACCAACAGCCGGTCACCGGCCGGGTGCCCGAGGCTGTCGTTGACCGTCTTGAAGTCGTCGAGGTCGAGGAACAGCACGGCGACCGGCGCGTGGTGCTGCGCCCGCCGTTCCAAGGCGTGACCGACCCGATTGCGGAACAGCGCCCGGTTGGCGAGGTTGGTCATCGAGTCGTGGAAGGCCTGGTGCTCGAGTTGCTGCTCGAAGGCCTTGTGCTCGGTGATGTCGCGGGTAGTCAGGACGATGCCGCCGACGTTGGGGTCGCCGGTGAGGTCGGTCCACACCGTTTCGGCGTCCATCCAGGTGCCGTCGCGACGTCGCCACCGCGCCTCGGTGGCATCGGGCGCCGCCAACGGCGCTCCGGCGAGCACGGCCTCGATCACCACGACGTCGTCAGGATGGATAAGGGCCATGACGTCGGTGCCCAGCAGGTCGTCGCCGCCGTAGCCGAGGACACGGGCGACCGAGGGGCTCTGGTACCGGATCGTCCCGTCCGGCTCCACGACGGTGATGAGGTCGGACGCATGCTGTACGAGCGAGCGGAACCGCGCCTCGCTCTGGCGACGGTGACGATCCTCGGCGATGTTGGCCGCTTCCAGCGCCAGAGCCGTTTCCGCCGCCAGCGTCTCCAGACTGTCCCGCACCACACGCGGCACCGGCGCGGCGCGGCGGATCTCGAACAGGCCACCGATCTGGCCCTGGGTGCGCAGCGGCACGAGCAGCAGCCGCTCCTGGCCCAACGCCATCTCCGCCGACCGACCCTCTACCAGGACCGACCACGTCCGCTCGGGCAGCTCGCTCGCCTTGAGGGTCGGGATGCCGTCGGCGTCCCGGACCGACGCGGCGACCGGCTCGAACCGTGCACTCGCCGGGCTGACCCTCGGTCCGCCCGCGGACACATAGAACGTCACGTCGGTGCCGGGCCCCGCCAGCTTGCCCACCGCGCTGAGGGCCGCGTCGTAGGTGTCCTCGCGCGTGGCGGCCGCGACCAGCTCGTCACCGGCGATCCGTAGCGCGTGTTCGCGGTGCTCGGCCTGCTCGTGCTGGCGTACGAGCCCGCTCATGCGCGCCGCCGCGAGGAGGAACAGCGCGATCGACCCCCCGATGACGATGCCCTGCGAAACCGGCTCGTCCCGCAGCAGTTGCACCGCCGCCACACCCGGCGCGAGCAGGGCCGCACCCGTGAGCATGAGCAGGCGCGCCCGGGCGTGGCGCGCGGGGGTGTCCGGGGCGCGCTCGGAGAGCGTCCGCATCGACGGGTGCAGCGCCGCCGCGCCCCAGAGAAAGTAGAAGGCGAGCCATCCGGCGTCCAACAATCCGCCGGGCGTGTACTTGCCGTTCAGCTGCACCCAGCCGAACACCGAGTCGGTGAGGAACAGCAGGGCGGCGCCCCCGACCAGCAGCGCGAAGGCGGGCGGACGGTCGCCCGGGCCGACGGCGAGGCGCACCGTGACCGTCAGCAGGAGCAGATCCATCAACGGGTAGGCGATGGAGATCGCCTGGTACATCGCCGAGTGCCCCGCGTCGTCGGCGTAGGGCGCGATGAGAAAGATCCACGAGACGACGCCCACGCCGATGCCCACGATCAGGGCGTCGATCAGGCTGGCCCGGTTGGGGTACGAACCCCGGGCCCGGATCAGCAGCAGCATGCCCGCCACGTAGGCGGGATAGACGGCGAGGTAGAAGCCGTCGGGGGCCGAGGGGTAGGGCACCTCGGTCCCCGTGAAATGCGGCCACGTGTAATAGATGACGTCGCCGATCACGAATAGCGCCTGGCCGAGGGCGAAGAGGTACCAGGGAAGGCGATCCTGGGGCTTGTGGAGCCAGACACCGGCGAGGATGGCCACGGCCGTCGACAGGCCCAGGACATTGAAGAACGGACCGTTGCGGCTGAAGGGCGGGACGAACAGGTACAGGACGCCGGCGATGGTCGCCGCGATCAGGTA
>JBOGIC010000321.1:0-23476 GCA_050744985.1 Acidimicrobiales bacterium | reverse complement strand
CCGGCGCCGGGAACCGTGGGTCGTCGCCATCGCGGCCGTGCCGGTGCTGCTCGCCGCCAGCGTCACCGGATACCTGCTGCCCTTCGACCAGCTCGGGCTCTGGGTGGTCACCGTGGGCACGGACTTCGGCGGCGTGCTCGACGCCGCATTCGACGACCGCGTCAAGTTCCTGCTGATCGGCGGCGTCGAGATCGCGCAGTCGACCTACCGGAACTGGTTCCTCGTGCACCTCGGCCTCGGAGTCGCCTCCGCCGCGATCACCATCGTCATAGCCGCGCGAGGCGCTCCTCGGACGTCGTCAGGCCGTCCCGGAACCGCTTGAGCTGGTCGGCGACCGGACGGGGACCGGCCCCGCCCGGGGTCGTCCGGCGGCGCACCGCCGCGCCGGGCTCGAGCAGCGCGACAGCCTCGGGCCCGAGCGAGGGATGGGCCTCCACCAGCTCCGCGAGCGGCACGTGGCGTTGGGCGGCATCGCGCACGATCCCCCCGACCAGTTGATGGGCGGCCCGGAAGGGCATGCCGTGGACGACCAGCCACTCGGCCAGGTCGACGGCGGCGGAGTCGGCCGAGTCGGCGGCGGCCGCCATCCGCTCGACATCGAAGGTCGCCGTCTGCAGCAGCCCGGTCATGGCCGCCAGGCCGAGGCCGACCTGGTCGACGGCGTCGAACAGCGGCTCCTTGTCCTCCTGCAGGTCGCGGTTGTAGGCGAGGGGCAGCCCCTTCAGCGTCGCCAGGAACCCGCTCACGTGGCCGATGAGGCGCCCGGCCTTGCCCCGGGCCAGTTCGGCGACGTCGGGGTTCTTCTTCTGCGGCAGCATCGAGCTCCCCGTCGCCCAGGCGTCGTCGAGGTGGAGGAAACCGAACTCGGCGCTCGACCACAGCACGACCTCCTCCCCCATGCGGGACAGGTGCACCCCCAGCAGGGCCAGCGCGAACAGCGCCTCCGCCACGAAGTCGCGGTCGGCCACGGCGTCGAGGGAGTTCTCGAACCGCTCGGCGAAGCCGAGGTCGGCGGCGGTGGCGTCGGGGTCGAGGGGGAGCGACGACCCAGCGAGCGCCCCGGCGCCGAGCGGGCTCACGTCGGTGCGGTGGACGCAGTCGAGGAGCCGGTCGAGATCGCGTCCGAGCGCCCAGCCGTGGGCCAGGAGATGGTGCGAGAGCAGTACGGGCTGGGCCCGCTGGAGGTGGGTGTACCCGGGGAGGTACACCTCGTGGGCGGCGGTCGCCCGCGCCCGCTCGTACAGCACCCGTTGCAACGCCAGTACCCGGCGCCCCGTCTCGGCCAGGGCCCGCTTGGTGTAGCGGCGCATGGCCGCGGCCACCTGGTCGTTGCGGCTGCGTCCGGCGTGGAGCTTGCGGCCCGTGTCACCCGCCAGCTCGGTGACGCGCCGCTCGATGGCGGTGTGGATGTCCTCGTCGGTCGGCTCGAACTTGAACGTGCTGCCGGCGATCTCTTCGTCCACGCGACCCAGCGCCGCCCGCAGGACGCTCGCCTCCTCGCCGTCGAGCAGGCCGGCCCGCTCCAGCGCGTTGACATGGGCCTTGGAGCAGGCCACGTCGTCGGCCGCCAGCCGGATGTCGAAGGCCAGGCTGGCCGTGAACGCCCACAAGTCCTCGGCCGCGCCGCCCTCGAGCCGCCCGTCCCAGAGTGTCATCTGGCCCGCCCTCCCGGGCCGGGCGGTGTCATCTGGGCCCGTCCTCCCGGGCCGGGCGCTGTCACGTGTGGGGACGGGACTGTCGCTCCGCCCAGGTGGCCACGCCGAGGCCCCAGAGCCGAACGAACCCGCTGGCATCCTCGTGCCTGAAGGCGTCGGCCGCGTCGTAGGTCGCAAGCTCGTAGTCGTAGAGGCTGTACGGGCTGCGCCGGCCCACGACGGCGACGCGACCGGGCTCGCAGCGCAGGCGCACCTCGCCGCTGACCCAGCGCTGGCTCGACTCGACGAAGGCGTCGATGGCCTCCTTCAGCGGGGAGAACCACAGCCCGTCGTAGACCAGCTCCGACCACCGTGGCTCGAGGCGGGCCTTCTCGTGGTGGACGTCGCGTTCGAGCGTCAGGTCCTCGAGGTCGGTGTGGGCGAGGATCAGCGCCAGGGCGCCCGGCGCCTCGTAGATCTCGCGGCTCTTGATGCCGACGCGCCGGTTCTCGACCATGTCGAGGCGTCCCCACCCGTAGGCCCCGACGATGCCGTTGAGCTCCAGGATCAGCTCGTGCAGAGGCAAGGAGTGTCCGTCCACGGCCACCGGCAGGCCCCGCTCGAACTGGATCACCACCTCGATCGGCTCTGTGACGGTCGGGACGGTCATCTCGTACACGTCCCCGGGAGGCGGCGCCCACGGGTCCTCGATCGCCCCGCACTCGACCGCCCGGCCCCAGAGGTTCTGGTCGATGGAGTACGGGTTGGCTCGCGTCGCGCTGATCGGGATCGAGAAGCGGGCCGCGTAGACCATGGCGTCTTCCCGGTTGAGCCCCCACTCGCGCACCGGGGCGACGACCTCGAGGTCGGGCGCCAGGGCTCGCACCGACACCTCGAAGCGGACCTGGTCGTTGCCCTTGCCGGTGCAGCCGTGGGCGACCGCGTCCGCGCCGTGCATGCGGGCGGCGGTCACGAGGTGCCGGGCGATGATCGGCCGGGACAGCGAGGAGACGAGGGGGTACTTGCCCTCGTACCGGGCGTTGGCCCGGATCGCCGGCGCGACGAAGTCGCGGGCGAACTCCTCGCGGCAGTCGACGACGACGGCCTCGACGGCGCCGGCGCCGATGGCCCGCCGACGGATCTCGTCGAAATCACCGCCCTGGCCGACGTCGGCGGCCAGGGCGACCACCTCGACGCCGAGCTCCTCGACCATCCATCGCACGGCGACCGACGTGTCGAGCCCCCCGCTGTAGGCCAGTACCACTCGCTTGGGCAACGTTCTCCTCTCGAAAGCCTCTAGAGCCCGGCCAGGGCGCTCAGCCGGCGGGCCACCGGCTCGCCGCCGGCCCGCTCGGTGGCGATGACCAGCACCGTGTCGTCGCCCGCCACCGTACCGAGGATGTCGGGCAAGCCGGCCCGGTCGAGGGCGGACCCCACCACGTGGGCCGATCCCGGGGGCGTGCGCAGCACCACCAGATTGGCCGAGTGGGCCACCTCCACGACCCAGTCACCGAGCACCCGCCGCAGGTGCTCCTCGGGCGACGGGCGGTCGCGGGCCTGCTCGGGAATGACGTACACGAGGTCACCGCCCGGCATGCGGGCCTTCACCGCGCCCAGGTCCTCGAGGTCGCGTGACACCGTCGCCTGGGTGGCGACGACCCCCTCGGCGGCCAGGAGGTCGACGACCTGGCCCTGGCTGTGCACCGCGTGCTGCTCGAGGATCCGGGCCACGCGGTGCTGGCGCTGGGGCTTGGCCAACCTCATGGGCCCGCCGACGTGCACAGCCACAACAGGAGTCCCCGTTGGGCGTGCAGACGGTTCGCGGCCTGGCGCCACACCGCGCTCTGCGGCCCGTCGACGACTGAGGCGCTGACCTCCTCGCCGCGGTGGGCAGGCAGGCAGTGGAGAAAGATCGCGCCCGGCGCCGCCTTGGCCATCAGCGTGTCGTCGACGGTGAAGCCGGCGAAGTCGCGTCGCCGCCGGTCCGCCTCCTCCTCCTGACCCATCGACGCCCACACGTCGGTGTAGACGGCGTCGGCGCCGTGGACCGCCTCGACCGGATCGGTCGTCCACCGCGTGCCCGTCGACGCGACGAGCTCCGCCGGGGGCTGGTACCCCGTGGGCGCTGCCACCCGGACGCTCATGCCGGCGAGGGCGCCGGCGACCATCAGCGAGCGGCAGACGTTGTTGCCGTCCCCGACGTACGCCACGACCCGCCCCTCGAGCCCGCCGAAGCGCTGGCGGATCGTCAGCACGTCGGCCAGCGCCTGGCACGGGTGAGCGGTGTCGGACAGCAGGTTGACGACCGGCACCGACGACGCCGCGGCCAGCCGTTCGAGCACGCGGTGGTCGAACACGCGCGCCCCGAGGACGGCGCAGTAGGACGACAGGATCCGCCCCACATCCTCAGCCGGCTCCCGCGTGTCGATGCCCAGCTCGTCAGGCCGGAACGACATCGGGTGTCCGCCCAGCTCGACCACCGCCAGTTCCATCGAGGCCCGGGTGCGGTTAGACGGCTTCTCGAACAGCAGCGCCGCCCCGCGTCCCGCGAGCACCTGCGGAGGATCGGCCTGCTCGGCCCGATCGAGTACGGCGCCGAGCTCGGCGGGGCTCAGGTCGCTCACGTCCAGGAGATGACGGGGCGCGCTCACGCCGCGGTCACCTCGTCCAGAATGGCGACGGCCTCGTCGATGTCGGCGTCGCTGACCAGAAGGGACGGCATCAGGCGCAGGGCCGTCTCCGTGACGGGGTTGACGAGCAGCCCGGCGGCGAGGGCGGCGGCGGCCGCGGCCTTCGCATCCCGCCCGCCGGCCAGCTCGGCGCCGAGCAGCAGCCCGCGGCCCCGCACGGAGGCCACGCCCAGCAACGCCGCAAGGCCCGCCCGCAGCCGTTCCCCCGCCCGCGCCGCGCGCGCGGGTACGTCCTCGGCCTCCATCACCGCCAGCACGGCCCGGGCGACCGACGTCGCCAGCGGCTGGCCGCCCAGCGTCGTGGCGTGGTCGCCGGGCTGAAACGCGGCTGCGACCTCGGACCGGGCCCAGCATGCGCCGATGGGCACGCCGTTGCCGAGGGCCTTGGCCATCGTCACGACGTCGGGACGGATGCCCGACGCCTCGAAGCCGAACCACCGGCCCGTGCGGCCCAGGCCGGTCTGCACCTCGTCGATCATGAGCAAGGCGCCCCGTTCGTCGCAGAGGGCACGGGCGCCTTCCAGGTAGCCGTCGGGCGCCGGCCACACGCCCCCCTCCCCCTGCACCGCCTCGAGCAGCACGGCGGCGACGTCAGCGACCGCCACCGCCGCGGCCAACGCGTCGAGGTCGCCATAGGGCACGTGGCGGAAGCCGTCGGGCAGGGGCTCGAAGCCCTTGTACTTGGCCGGCTGGCCGGTGGCGTGCAGCGTCGCCAGCGTGCGCCCGTGGAACGACCGGTCGGCGCTTATGACGACATATCTGTTCACCCCCGCCCATTTGCGGGAGAGCTTGATGGCGCACTCGTTGGCCTCGGCGCCGGAGTTGGCGAAGAACACCCGGCCTCCACCCCCGAGGAGCCGGTCGAGCGTGGCGGCCACCTCCGGCCCGACCGTCGTGCCGTACAGGTTGGACACGTGCAGCAGGGTGCGCGCCTGTTCGGCCACCGCCTCGGCCACGGCCGGGTGGGCGTGGCCGAGCGAGCACACGGCGACGCCACCGACGAAGTCGAGGTACGACCGCCCGTCCTCGTCGTACAGCCGGGTGCCCTCTCCGCGCACGAAGGTGACGGCGGGCGCCGGGTACGTGTTCATCAACGGGCCGGCCTGTGTCGCCTGAACGCCGTGGCCGGCCTGTGTCGCCTGAACGCCGTGGTCGCTCATGGGCCGACCATCGTTCCGATCCCCTCGTTGGTGAAGACTTCGAGCAGGAGGGCGTGCGGCACCCGTCCGTCGAGGATGTGGGCGTGCCCGACGCCCCCGCGTACGGCGCGGGCGCAGGACGCCAGCTTGGGGATCATCCCGCCGGTCACGATGCCCCGCTCGACCAGGCCGTCCAGCTCGTCCACCGAGACGGTGTGCACCAGGCTCGACGGGTCGCTCACGTCGGCGAGCAAACCGACCACGTCGGTGAGGTAGACGAGCTTCTCGGCGTCCAGCTCGGCGGCGATGGCGGCGGCCGCCACGTCGGCGTTGATGTTGTAGGCCTGACCCTCCGCGTCGCTGCCGATGGTGGCAACCACCGGGATCAGCTCCTGGGCCAGCAGCCGCTCGAGGATCGACGTGTTCACGTCGACGACGTCGCCGACGAACCCCAGCTCGGGCGAACGGGCGGCGGCCGTGATCAGGCCCGCGTCCTCGCCGGAGAGGCCGACGGCGAGCGGCCCGTGGACGTTCACGGCGGAGACGATGTCGCGGTTCACCTTGCCCACGAGCACCATGCGGGCGATGTCGAGCGTGTCGGCGTCGGTCACGCGCAGGCCGTCGCGGAACTCGGGCACCTTGCCGAGCCGGGCCATCAGCGCACCGATCTGCGGGCCGCCGCCGTGCACGACGACGGGCCGCATGCCCACGGAGCGCATGAGCACGACGTCCTGGGCGAAGAGGGCGGCGAGGCCCTCGTCGTCCATGGCCGAGCCGCCGTACTTGACGACGACGACCTTGCCCCAGAAGCGGCGGATGTACGGCAAGGCCTCGGCGAGGATGGCGGCCTTGTCCTCGGCCGTCCGCACGATCAAGACGTGCGCTCGTTCTCGGCGATGTACGCGGGTGAGAGCGCGGTGAAGAGCATCGCCGCTTCGCCGTCGCCGAGGCCGAGGTCGGCGGTGATCTCGACCATGCGCCCCTCCATGTGGGCGAGCAGCTCCGCCCCGTCGTGGGCGGCCGCAACGCCGTCGCGGCACACGACCACGCCGCCGTAGGACACGGCGACCCGCTCGGGATCGAACCCGGCGCCCGACGAGCCCAGCTCGCTGACGACGCGGCCCCAGTAGGGGTCGGCGCCGTGGAGCGAGCACTGCACCAACTGGCTCTCGGCGACCTTGCGGGCGGCACGCCGGGCGTCGTCCGCCGACGCCGCACCCGCCACCCGCACCGTGGCCAGGCGGGTCGCACCTTCGGCGTCGTCGGCCATCTGCTCGGCGAGGTCCTCGCACGCGAGACCGAGCGCCTCCGCCAGGGCCCCGGCCGGGGGCCGCCCCACCTTGCCGCTCGCGAGCACGATCACGGTGTCGTTGGTCGACGTGCAGCCGTCGACGGTCAGCGCGTTGAAGCTGCCGGCCATGGCCGCCGCCAAGGCCTCCTGCAGCTCCTCGGGTGTCGCCGTGGCGTCGGTCGTGAGCACGGCGAGCATGGTGGCCAAGTTGGGCGCCAGCATCGCCGCTCCCTTGGCCATGCCCCCGACGGTGAACCACCCTTGGCCCACCATCGTCTCCTTCGCCCGGGTGTCGGTGGTCATGATGGCCTGGGCGGCCAGCTGCGCCGAGCCCTCGCCGCCCTTGCGCTTCTCGACGAGGGTCGGGATGCCGGCGGTGATGGCCTCCATCGGCAAGGAGTAGCCGATGAGGCCGGTGGAGCACACCAGCACGGCGTGGGCGTCGCAACCCAACGCCTCGGCGACCAGCGCGCACATCTGCTCGGCGTCGGCACGGCCCTGCGCGCCCGTCGCGGCGTTGGCATTGCCGCTGCTGAGCACCACCGCCGCCGCCTGGCCCCCGCTGGCGGCCAGGTGGGCGCGTGACACCTGCACCGGTGCCGCGGTGGCGAGGTTGGTGGTGAACACGGCCGCCGCCGGCACGGGCGCGCCGTCCGCGGTGGCGACGAGGGCCAGGTCGAGGGCGTCACCCGGCTTGATGCCGCAGTGCACGCCGGTGGCGACAAACCCCTTCGGCCGGGTGACGCTCATACCCCCCCACCCCCGTTTACTCCGCGCCATTGGGGCTCAGAGACCCCTCTTCTGCAGATCAATCGCCGGGTCGGGCTCATGGGTACACCCCCACGGCTGACAGGCCCGCCGTTTCGGGCAGGCCGAGGAGGAGGTTGGCGCACTGCAGGGCTTGGCCCGATGCGCCCTTGACCAGGTTGTCGATGGCGGCGAGGACGAGCACCCAACCGGTGCGCTCGTCGTAGCGGGCGGACAGATGGGCCGAGTTCGAGCCCCACGTGGCCTTCGTGGACGGTGACGACTCGCTCACGACCACGAACGGCTCCCCGGCGTAGGCGTCCCGCAGCCCGTCGAGGAGGGCCGCGGTCGAGGTGGCGCCGGTCGGCCGGGCGTAGCAGGTGGCGAGGATGCCGCGGGTCATCGGAGCCAGGTGGGGGGTGAACAGGACGGTCGCGCCCGTTGCCTGCTCGATCTCCGGCGTGTGGCGGTGGTTGAGGAGGCCGTAGGCGACAAAGTCCTCGTTGACCGTGCCGAAGTGCGACGTGGGCCTGAGCGCCCGTCCCGCGCCCGAGACGCCGCTGGCGGCGTCGACGATGATGCCCTGGGGCTCGATGGCACCCACCCGCACCAGCGGGGCGAGGGCGAGCGCGGCGGCCGTCGGGTAGCAGCCCGGCGCCGCCACGCCGTCCGCCTTCGCGACCTGCTCCCGGTTCAGCTCGGGCAGGCCGTAGGCCAGGCGCCCGAGGAGCTCGGGACACGCGTGCGCCTCGCCGTACCACCGCTCGTACGCGCCGGCGTCGAGCAGGCGGAAGTCGGCGGCCAGGTCGACCACGGGCGTGCCCGCGTCGAGCAGCCGTGGGACGATCCGCTGCGAGGCGCCGTGGGGCAGGGCGCAGAACACGAGGTCGACGCCGGCCGCGAGGCCGGGCTCGTACGGCACGAACGTGAGCGACGGGTACGCGGCGGCGAGGCTCGGGTAGAGCGCCGCCACGGGGGAACCCGCCTGCGTCTCGGCCGTCGCCCACGCCACGTGCAGCTCGGGGTGGCCGTGGCACAGGCGCAGCAGCTCGGCGCCCGTGTAGCCCGACCCGCCGATGATGCCGATGCGGTACATCGACCTACTATACACAGGTGTGCATGGCTATGCGGCATCACCTGTGCCATGCTGAGGCCATGGTGGGAACGGTGCGGTATGCAGCGGCGGTGGTGGGGCTCGGGCTGGCGGTCCTCCTCGGGGCGTGCGGCGGGGGCGGTGGGTCGAGCGGCGGCGGCAAGGCGGGCTGGGAGGAGGACAACGGCGAGCTCGTGGCCGCCTACAGCCGCGACCTCGACGACGCCATCAACAACATCAACCAGGGCGCGCGCGCCAACACGGTGGGCTCGTGCACGCAGGTCGACGACGACGCCAAGGAGCTCGACACCCAGGCGTTCCCGGTTCCCGACGGCACCGTCGACGCGGCGCTCCGCAGAGCCGTCGACGCCGGGAAGTTGGCGGCCGCCAGTTGCATCGCCGGAGCGCGCGGCGGGGGCGCGAGCGACATCGAGAAGTCGCAGGCCGAGTTCGCCGAAGCCCGCAAGGCCCTCGACGAGGCGCAGGCCGCCATCGCCGCCTGGTCCTGACCCATCGGCCGGGCCGGCGTGGCCTGAACGCCATGACCGGGGGTACCGATGGGCGCTACGCCCGGAGCACGGCGCCGGTCGCCTGCTCCACCGCCGCGATAGCTCGGCGGCGGAGGTCGCCGATCTCCTCGTCGGTCAGGGTGTGGTCGAGGGCGGCGACGCGGAGGCGGTAGGCCAGGCTGCGGCGCCCCTCGCCGAGCTGGGGGCCGCCGAACACGTCGAACAGCCACAGGTCTTCGAGAAGCTCGCCGGCTGCCTCGCGCAGCGCCTGCTCCACCCGCGCCGCGGGCACCGCGTCGCCCACGACGAACGCCAGGTCGAAATCGGCGGAGGGGTACCGGCTCACGGGCCGGTACTGGCGCGGCGACCGCGGCGCCCGCAGCATCCTGTCGAGGTCGAGCTCGAACCACCCGACGGGCCCGGCGAGATCGTGGGCGGCGAGGACGCCCGGGTCCACCTCCCCCACCACCCCGACCGCTTGGCCCGACGCCGTCACCCCGGCGCGGCGCGACGGGTGCAGTCCCCGAAGGGTCGACGCGTCCCCGGGCCCCAAGGAAACGGCCAGCACGCCAACGTCGTCGACCAGGGTGTCGAGCAGGCGCTTCGCCTCGGCGGCGTCGGTGCCGCTCAGGACGGCACCCAGGCGCTCGACCTCCACGGGAAGCTGCTCGCCGGGGCGCGGAGGCAGGAAGACGTTGCCCACCTCGAACAGGCGGACGTCGGGGTAGCGGTGGGTGACGTTGGTCACCACCGCGCGGAGCAAGCCGGGTAACAGCGACGTGCGCAGCACCGACTCCTCCTGCGCCAGCGGGTTCTCCAGCTCGACGGCGACCGGTTCCAGCCCGGTCCGTTCGAGGTCGCTCGGCGCCAGCAAGGAGGTGGACCAAGCCTCGCTCAGACCCGCCCCCGCCATCACCGAACGCACGCGGCGCCGGTCCCGCTGGTAGGGCTTCAGGCCGCCGACCTGGCGGACGGCGGGCAGGGTGCGGGCGATACGACGGTACGAGTGGTGGCGTCCGATCTCCTCGATGACGTCGATCTCGCGCTCGCTGTCGGGTCGCCACGACGGGATCGTGACGTCGAAGTCACCATTGACGGCCGGCTCGCAGTGGAAGCCGATGGGCTCGAGGTAGCCGGTGACATCGGGCGGCGCGAGGGACGTGCCGAGGATCGAATTGACCCGCTCGGTCCGTACGCGCACACGCGACCGTTCCGCCAGCACCGCGCTCACGTCGACCGTCGGGCTCGCCACGGAGGTGCCGGCGGCTTCGTCCGCCAACTGGCAGAAGCGCGCCACGGCCCGCTCGATGCCGAGTGGGTCGGCGCCGCGCTCGAACCGGACCGACGCCTCCGAGCGCAGCCCCAGGCGTTTCGAGGTCAACGCGATCGCCCGCGGGTCGAAGTAGGCCGCCTCGAGCAGGACGATGCGCGTGTCCGCCGCGATCTCGCTCGACGCTCCACCCATGATCCCGCCGATGCCGACGGGCGTGCCCTCGGCGTCGCAGATCAGGCAATCCTCGGGGCCGAGCCGCCGCTCCGCGCCGTCGAGCGTGACGAGCACCTCGCCCTCGCGCGCCCGCCGCACGAGCAGCCCGTGGCCGGGCAGACGCTCGAAGTCGTAGGGGTGGTTGGGCTGGCCGAGCTCGAGCATGACGTAGTTGGAGACGTCGACGATGTTGTTGATCGGCCGCATCCCGGCCAGCGTGAGCCGGCTCGCCATCCACCCCGGCGACGGGCCCACCGCCACCGACGTGAGGAGCGTGGCGGTGAACCGCGGGCAGAGGTCGGGCGACTCCACGATCACCTGCGGGAGCCCGAACCCGGGCCCGACCTCCACCGGCTCCGGCGCCAGGTGGTCGGGCTCGGCGAGCGGCACGCGCAGGCGGGCGGCCAGGTCGCGCGCCACGCCCAGGATCGAGAGGGCGTCGGGGCGGTTGGGGGTGACGTCGATGTCGAACACGACGTCGGGCGTGATGCCCATCGCCTCGCTGAACAGGCTCCCGACGACAAGCCCATCGGGCAGGACGAGGATGCCCTCGTGGTCGTCGGACACGCCCAGCTCCTGACCGGAACAGAGCATCCCGTTGGACCACTCGCCGCGCACCTTGCGCCGGCCGATCTCGAAGCCCCCGGGAAGGCGAGCGCCCACGGGCGCCAGGGGCAGCAGATCACCGGCGCCGAAGTTGAACGCGCCGCACACGATCTGCGTGGCCTCGCCGTCGCCCGTATCGACATCCACGAGCTGGACCCGGTCGGCCCGCGGGTGCGGACGAGTGGCCAGAACCTTGGCGACCAGGATGTCCTCCAGGCCCTGGCCGACATGGTCGAGGCCTTCCACGGCCAGCCCGAGGTCGGACAGGTGGTCGGCGAGGTCCTCGGCCGAACCCTCGAGGGGCGCGAAGTCCCGGAGCCAGGAGAGCGGAACGCGCATCGCCGCCAGAGTAGACGGAGCGGCTCAGAGCTCCTTCGTGCGGGCGCGCGTCTCCCTCACCAACAGCGCCAGCCCGCTGAGGATGATCGTGACGGCGCCCGCGTACGCCACGGCCAGACCGGCGGCCGGCGTCGTGGTCGAGGCCGGGACCAACTGGCGCCCCAACCGGTCGACCGTGACCGCCATCATCACCATCAGCGCAACGCCGCCGGCGAGCACCAGCCACACCGCCGACAGGGCCCGCTGGCGCAGCACGGCCCAGCCCATGGCCACGACCGCCAGTGCCACGACCAGACCGCCGAGCCCGCCCAGCGCCTTCCACCCCGACATCGTCTGCTCGGCGCCGATGCTCGATATGCGCCGCGTGAACCACGGCAGCCACAGCGCCAGCAGCAACGCCGCCCCGCCGGTCGCCGCCCAGACGGCCGACCGCCGCCTCAGAACTGCCTCAGGAACCGGATGTCGTTGGTGATGAAGTGGCGGAGGTCGTCGACGTTGTGACGCATCATGGCGCAGCGGTCGATGCCGAAGCCGAAGGCGAAGCCTTGCCACTCCTCGGGATCGATGCCCACCGCCTCGAACACGTTCGGGTCGACCATGCCGCAGCCCCCGAGCTCGATCCACCCCGTCTTGGAGCACACCCGGCAGCCGGCGCCCTCGCAGAAGATGCACGTGACCTCGAACTCGGCCGACGGCTCGGTGAACGGGAAGAACGACGGGCGCAGCCGGGAGTGGATCGCGGGGCCGAAATAGGCGCCGGTGAACGCCTCGATGGTGCCCGCCAGGTCGCCGAAGCTGATGCCCCTGTCGACGACCAGGCCTTCGATCTGATGGAACACCGGCAGGTGGCGGGCATCGGGCGTGTCCCGCCGGTAGCAGCGTCCGGGAGCCACCGTGTAGATGGGCGGCGGCTGCGACTGCATCACGCGGATCTGCACCGGTGAGGTGTGGGTGCGCAGGAGCGTCGACTCGGGCGCGCCCAGCTTCAGGTAGAGCGTGTCCCACATGCTGCGCGCCGGATGCCCGGGCGGCATGTTCAGGGCCTCGAAGTTGTACCAGTCGGTCTCCGCCTCGGGCCCCTCGGCCACCGCGTAGCCCATGCCCACGAAGATGTCCTCCAGCGCCTCGCGCGCCTGGCTCACGAGGTGCAGGTGGCCGCGGGAGAGCCCGCCGGTGATCTCGGTCAGGTCCATGCGCTCGGCGTCGAGCCGCCGGCGGCGGTCCTCGGCCTCCAGCGCGGCGCGCCGCTCCGCCACCGCCGCCTGGAGGCGCCCGCGGGCGTCGTTGACGGCCCGGCCGACGTCCTTGCGCTCCTCGACCGGCAGCGAGCCCAGTGCCTGGCGTGCGGCGGCGATCGCCGATCTCCGGCCGAGCACCTCCTGCTCGGCGGCGGTCAGCTCGTCGAGCGACCGGGCGGCGTGCACGCGGTCGAGCGCCGAGTCGATCGAGGCGGCGAGATCGGTCACATTCATCCGTTGAGCTCCGGTGGCGGGTCGACCGGCAGCGTGAAGCTGAACGTCGACCCCGTGCCCACTTCCGACTCGGCGACGAGGCGCCCGCCGTGGGCCTCGACGAGGCCCCGGCTGATCCACAGGCCCAGCCCCGAACCGGTCGGGCGCGTCTCGGCCCGGCGGAAGAACTTGGTGAAGATCCGCGGCAGGTCCGACGAT
Organism: Acidimicrobiales bacterium; assembly: GCA_050744985.1. Taxonomy (GTDB): domain Bacteria; phylum Actinomycetota; class Acidimicrobiia; order Acidimicrobiales; family AC-14; genus JBOGIC01. The sequence continues at coordinate 10,272 of JBOGIC010000321.1, read as the reverse complement.
GGGATCCCCTCGCCCTTGTCGGCCACGGCGACGCGCACCATGTCGCCGTCCACCGCCCCCGACACCGTCATCCCCTTCGGGCTGGCGTACTTGGCGGCGTTCTCGACGAGGTTGGTCAGCACCTGCTCGACCTTGTCAGGATCGGCGTAGGCGGGAGGAAACTCCCTCGGGAACCGGACGTTCACGTCGAGCCGGGGCTCGAGCATCCGCACCTTGTCGGTGACGTCGGCCACGAGGGTCGGGATGTCGACCATCTGCCGGCGCAGCACGAGCCGCCCGCTCTCGAGGCGGCTGATGTCGAGGAGCTCGGTGACCAGTCGGGTGACGCGGTCGGCGTCGTGGTGGACCTGCTCGAGCATCAAGCGCTTCTGCTCGTCACCCAGCCGGTCCCACCGGTTCAGCAGCAGGCTCGTGTAGCCCTTGACCGACGTCAAGGGCGAACGCAGCTCGTGGCTCACCGTCGAGATCACCTCGATGCCCTGGGTCGGCCGGCGGGCGCCGTTGCGCAGCACCAGCACGGCGCCGGCCAGCTCGCCGTTCTCGTCGCGGTCGTACTGGGCCGTCACCATGGCGAGGACGTCGGCGCCACTGGCCGACCGCAGCCGGATGCGCTGCTCGGGCATTCCCACGACCGAGCGCAGCCGGCTCGACGGGTGCCAGCCGTTCGTGCGGGACGGGCTCGTGTCGAGCCGGCGCGGGTCGAACAGCTCGTCGAAGGTGCGGCCGACCATCTCCTCGGGACCGAACCCGGTGAGGACCGCCGCGGCGTGGTTCACCGCCAGCACGCGCCGCTCGGCGTCGAGGTGCATGACGGCGTCGGGCAGCAGGTCGAGGTCGAACAGGGGCCCGCCTCCCGGGGCGGTCATGATCCGCGCTGGCGGGCGGCCTCGAAGCACAGCACGGCGGCCGCCATGCCGACGTTCAGGGACTCGGCGCGCCCGACCATCGGGATGGTCGTCCACTCGTCCACCTGATCGGCGGCCGGCCCGGCCAGGCCGTGCGCCTCGTTGCCCAGCACGACGGCGATGCGGCCGGTGAAGTCGACGCCGAAGTAGGGCGTCCCACCGCCGGACGAGGTGCCGAGCCGGCGCATTCCCCATGCGCCCAGCTTTTCCAACACCTCCACAGGCTCCCCTCCGGCCACGACCGTGACGTTGAACACCGACCCAGCCGACGCGCGAACGCTCTTGGGGTTGTAGGCATCGACCGTGCCCTCCGTGCAGATTACCCCGTCAACCCCCGCCGCCTCGGCTGTGCGCAGCACCGTCCCGAGGTTCCCGGGATCACGGACATCGACGCACACGACCACGAATCCGGCGTCGTGCAGGCCGTCGAGGGAGGCCGCCGGCATCGGGGCGACGGCCAGCACCGGTTGCGCGCTCGCGGTGTCGCTCACCCGCTCGATCACGCCGCGGCCGAGGGGGAACACGCGGATGCCGGCGTTCCCCGCCCGCTCGACGACGGGGTCGACCATGCCCTCGGGCGCCACGTACACCCCTTCGAGCTCCGCGCCCGCCCGCACCGCCTCGTCCACGAGCTGAGGACCCTCGACGACGAAGGCGCGCTCGGACCGCCGGTAGGACGACTGGTTGAGCAACCGGCGGACCCGCTGCACCCGCTTGTGCCGGAACCCCAACTCGTTCAGTGATGCGGGAACGCCGCTACTCCTCCGAGCCGTTCGCCCCCGAGCCGTTCGCCGACGCCAGCTTCACCAGGGCGGCGAAGGCCGTGGGGTCGGTGACGGCCAGGTCGGCCAGGACCTTGCGGTCGACCTCCACACCCGCCGTGCGCAGCCCGGCGATGAACCGGCTGTAGCTGAGACCGTTCTGGCGCGCCCCGGCGTTGATGCGCTGGATCCACAGCTGGCGCATGTCGCCCTTGCGGGCCCGGCGGTCGCGCCAGGCGTACTGCCCGGAGTGCATGAGCTGCTCGTTGGCGGAGCGGAACGACCGGCTCTTGTTGCCGTAGTAGCCGCGGGCCTGTTCGAGAACGGCGCGGTGGTGCTTGCGTCCGTGGACCGCGCGCTTGACCCTGGCCATGACTACTCCTTTCCTCGGTGGTGCGTGGACTCGGCGGGCTCTACAGGCCCAGCAGGCGCTTGACGTGGGCGCGGTCGCCCCCGGTGACCTCGGCTTCCCGAGCGAGGCGACGCGTGCGCTTGCTGGGCTTCTTCTCGAGGATGTGGGAGCGGTACGCCTTGCGGCGCACGATGCGGCCCGTGCCCGTCACCTGGAACCGCTTGGCCGCCCCGCGGTGCGTTTTCATCTTCGGCATCTTCGCTCCAACCCTCTCTATCGCTGTGTCGCTCGTGGCTCCGCCGGGCCGGCCTACGCCGGCGCCGCCGGTGCCGCCTGCTCCCGTGGGCGCGTGCGCTTGTCGGGGGCCAGCACCATCACCATGTTGCGCCCGTCGAGGCGGGGTGCCGCCTCCACCTTCGCCGGCGGTGCCAGCTGCTCGGCGATCTTGTCGAGTATCCGCTTGCCCAGCTCGGGCCGCGCCATCTCCCGTCCCTTGAACATGATCGTGATCTTCACCTTGTGGCCCTCGTCGAGGAAGCTCGCCACCTTGCGGGTCTTCGTGTCGAAGTCCGCCTCTCCGATCTTGATCCGGTACTTCATCTCCTTGATCGGGGCGTTCCCACTCTTCTTGCGAGATTCCTTGTCGCGCTGGGCCGCCTCGTACTTCCACTTGCCGTAGTCGAGAATCCGGCACACCGGCGGATCGGCCAGGGGGGCAACCTCCACCAGATCCATGTCGAGCTCCCGCGCCATGAACAGGGCTTCCGGGAGGGGCTTGATGCCAAGTTGGCGCCCCTCGGGGTCTACCAGGCGTACCTCACGCGCCCGGATTCGCTCGTTGATCCTGAGGTCGCTCCCGTCAGCTCCGGGGATGCGGCATCCCTCCTTCGTGCTGCCTTCACGGGCAGCGATACATATTGATGGACAGGGCGAGAGAAGACGCGAAGAAGGCGGACGTCGGGAAACGTCCGCCTCTGGCGGTCGACCGACCCGGGCGCACGTTCCCGCGAGGTAGGTGGCCGGGTGGGGGCCGGCAAGCCCCGCTTCCCTCTTCGGTTGAAGGCCTAGGGTAGCAGCATGAGCACCATCTGGACACCGTCCGGCGAACGGCCCATCCGCCGGGAGCCCGAGCCGGAGCCGGGCGCCGCGCCCACGCAGCCGCGCGCGGCGCCGCCCGGCGACGAGCTGTCCGACGAGGAACTGGCCGCTCGCATGATCGAGGTGCAGCGCCAGTTGCTCGAGACGCCGGCCGCCGTGGTGATCGCCAACCACTGCATCGGCCTGTTCCAGCTGGCCGTGCTGCACCTCGAGCAGGAGCCCCCCAACCAGCAGGAGGCCAAGCTCGCCATCGACGCCATGGCCGCCATCGTCGAGACCCTCGGCGACCGCCTTGGTGAAGATGCGCCGTCGCTTCGCGACGCGCTGGCTCAGCTGCGGATCGGCTACGTCCAACGCCAGCAGATGGCGAGCGGCCAACCGCCCGCCGGGTGAGGCGCGCCCTCGCCGTAGGGGCCGCGTTCGTCGTGATCGCGCTCACCGCCGGCTGCGGCGGTGGTGACGACAACGCCGGCAACGACATCGAGGGGGCGACCACGACGACCACCGTCGACATCACCAGCCGGGTCAAGACCTACGTCGTCACCGATCGCACGCACGTGCAGGGCCCGGTCGACTACCCGCAGAAGCCACCCGTCGGCGGCAACCACGCGCCGATGTGGCAGAACTGCGGGTTCTACCCCGTGCCCGTGCCAACGGAGCGGGCCGTGCATTCGATGGAGCACGGGGCCGTGTGGATCACGTACCGCCCGAGCCTGCCCGATCAGCAGGCCCGGCTGCTGCGGGCGTTCGCCCAGGCCAACCCGTACGTCCTGGTGTCCCGCTGGGCGGAGGAGACCCTGCCGGCATCGGTCGTGGCGTCGGCGTGGGGCGCTCAGATGACGGCCGACTCCGCCGCCGATCCCGCTGTGGCGGCGTTCGTCTCCATCTACGCCAACGGCCCGCAGACGCCGGAGAAGGGCGCGCCCTGCAGTGGATCCGCAAGCACCCCCGACTGACCCGGGGCCCCGGCGGCACCTGGCGCGCTGGGTCGGTGCGGGCGCCCTGGTCGTGGTCGCCCTCGTCGCCGGCGCGCTGACGATCGGCCGCGACGCGGGCGCACCCGACGCGCGCACGCGGCGGGGCTCGGGTCAGGCGCCGCCGATCGAGCTCCCCCGCCTCGACGCCGACGGCACCGTCAGCCTGGGCGCCCTGCGCGGCCAGCCCGTCGTCGTGAACTTCTTCGCCTCGTGGTGCGCACCCTGCGTGCGCGAGATGCCTGGGTTCCAGGCCGTGGCCGACCGCCTCGGGTCGCGCGTCGCGTTCTTGGGCGTCGACCATCAGGACAACCGCCAGGGTGGCCTCAAGATCCTCAGCGACACCGGCGTGCGGTACCCGTCCGGCTACGACCCCGACGGGAAGGTGGCCGCCGACTACGGCCTGTTCGGCATGCCCACGACCGTGTTCGTGGCCGCCGACGGCCGGCTGCTCGAAACCCACACGGGCGAGATGTCCAAGGAGAAACTGGAAGCCGCGATCGCCCGCCTCTTCGGGATCTGACTGCGTTGACTGAACAGGAGCGTGCAGAACGGGTGCTCAGCACCCCTTCTGCACGCTCACTGGTTCAGCGGTTCCCGCGAGCTACGCCATGGCGGCCGGGGTCGGCGCCGCCGCTTTCTTGGCCGGCTTCGGTGCGGCGCCGCCCGCCCGGTTTCGGGCGATGAAGGCCACCAGGATCAGCACCAGCGAGACCCCGAGGAGGCCGACGACGCCGGCAAGGATGATCTTTGCCGCCTTGGACGTGCCGCCGCCGATGGCCTCGAACTGCACCTGGGCGACGTAGAAGTCCTGGGCGCCGCCGCCGAGGGAGTTGTTGTCGGCGATCGCCGTGTCGTTGTTGCGGGTGTCGTCCCAGCCGAACACGGTGTAGCTGTCGGCCGACCCCATGCCCGGCGGGGTCGTGACGTCGTAGCCCACCGACCATACGCCGAAGCGACGGTCGATGGGGATGTCGCTCACCCGGATGTTCTTCGACCACGTGTCGCCGTCGTCGGTCGAATACGCGTAGTACACGTCGTTGGACCGGTACCCGGGGTCGTCACGGGTGTCGTACCAGGTGACGTCGACGCGGTCGCCGTCGGGGCTGACCGCGATGTTCGGGTAGTACTGGCCGACCAGGTCGGCGGCGTTGTCGTCGGTGATGTTCTTCGGGGCGCTGAAGCTCTGCCCCGCGTCGGTCGACTTGATGTAGGTGATGTCGCTGTAGCCGGCGACCTCCGGGCGCTCGACGCCGGGGTAGACGATGTGCAGCGTGCCGTCGGCACCGCCGCCGGGGCTCCACGCCGCCTGGATGAACGAGCCGTTGTTGTAGCTGAACGTGCCGGCCTGGGTGGTCGTCCACGTCTTGCCCTGGTCGACGGTCTTGGAGACCATGATCCCGGTCGGGATCCCCGGGTTGAGGTTGGCGGACCCCGCCGGCCACACGGCGTAGGCCGTGCCGTTGTCGGCGACCGTCACCACCGGCTGGAAGCCACCGAAGTTGGCCACCTGGTTGATGTCGGCGGCGCGGGAGCCGGGCGGCGGGGTCGTTGTGGTCGTGGCGCCCGGCGCCGGCTGGGTGGTCGTCGTCGCGTTGATCGCCCTCGTGCGGTTCGCCGCGTCCGAGAAGAACGTCGGCGCCAGGTTCACCGGCTCGCCGTAGGTGGCGCCACCGTCGGTCGAGGCGACGACCGTCGGCTCACGGGGTGCGGCGTTGGGCGCCGAGAACCCCTGGCGGTTGGCGGCATAGCCGACATAGACGATGTCGTTGGCCGCGCTCTTGCGGTCGACGGCGATGGCGCCGACGGGGCGCATGTACTCGCCCTCCTGGCCCTGCTTGCCGCGGTTGTCGCGGGCGATCACGGGGTCCCAGTTCTCACCGAAGTCGGTCGACTTGGACACGATCAGGCTCGTGTTGCCACGCGTGCCGGCGTCCTGGGTGTCCCAGCCCGGGAAGGCCATATAGACGGCGCCGTTGCGCCCGTAGGCGATCTGGGCCTGGTAGGAGCCGCGGTTGTTGGTGTTGCAGAACGGATACGACTGCGGCGTCGGGCTGGCCTGGGGCCGCACCCACGTGCGCCCACCGTCGCTCGAACGCATGAAGAAGCACGTCCTCGTGCGCAGCTCGGTCATCGCCGCGGCGACGTGGACCTGGTTGGACGGGTCGACCGCCATGGACGGGGCCAGGTACAGCCGGCCCGGGTTCAGGTCGTCCTTCGTGGCGTTGGCCGGTGTGGTGATGGCGATGGGTGCAGTGGAATCGGCGGCCATGGCCGCTCCCTGCGCCAGTATGGCGGCGACGCCGACGGCCAGAGCCAGGCGGCGACCCCTCGAACGAACTCTCACGTTTCCCCCTGCCGTGTGGCGGACACAAGATGAAGCACAGCCGACACCACGCCACGTCGGTGGCACGATTCTCCCGCGGCTCAGTGGCGCCGCTCAATAGGTGCGTCGAACACCTAGTGGGCGCGTATGACGAGGTCGGTGGCCTCCCACTGGCCGTTGTGGCCGGGCACGACGAGGAAGCTCACCGTCGCGCCGACCTCGATCGTGCGGCTGCCGTCGGCGATCGCCGTGCAGTGGAAGAACAGCTCCTCGCCGTCCTCGCGCCGTACCCGCCCGTGACCGGCGTCGTCGTCGAACGCGATGACGAGCCCGTCGTGCTGGCGCATGGCCGGCGCGCCCTAGTGCACGATCTTGGAGATCGGCAGCTCGATGATGTCGGTGGCGCCGGCTTCCTTCAGCGCCGGGATGAGCGTGTTGATCTCCGACTTGGGGACGACGGTCTCCACGGCGTACGCATCGCCGCCGAACAGCTTCGACACCGTGGGTGAGCGCAGCGACGGGATGATGTCGATGACGTGGTCGAGGTCGGCCTCGCCCACGTTGAGCTTCACGAGCACGCGTCCACGTGCCTCGAGCGTGCCCTGCAGCAGCGTGTGCAGCTGGCCCATGGCCGGTCCCTTCGCCGGGTCCTCGTAGGCGTCGGGGTTGGCGATGAGCTCGGTGAAGCTCGTCAGGAGGGTGTCGATGATGCGCAGGCCGGCAGTGCGCAGGGCGCGTCCCGTCTCGGTGAGCTCGACGACCGCGTCGACGATGTCGGGAACCTTGGCCTCGGTCGCTCCGTACGACAGCCGCACATCGGCGTCGACTCCGAGCTTCTCGAAGTACCGTCGCGTCAGCTCAGGGTACTCCGTCGACACGCGCACGCCCGGTCGCAGCTGCGACGCCTCCTCCACCGGCGAGTCGTCGAGGACGGCCAGCACGATCTTCACCGGCCGGGCCGTGGCCTTCGAGTAGTGCAGGTCGCCGAGCTTTTTGACCTCGACGCCGGTCTCGTCGATCCAGTCGCGGCCGGTGATGCCCAGGTCGAACACGCCGTCGGCCACGTAGCGCGGGATCTCCTGAGGCCGGAGGATGCGCACGTCGGCGATGCGCGGGTCGTTCACCGTGCCCCGGTAGTCGACGGCCGACGACCGTTGCACAGCCAGGTCGGCCTCCTCGAACAGCTGCAGCGTGGCGCGCTCCAACGAGCCCTTGGGCAACACCAGTCGCAGCATCAGTCCACTTCTCCCTTGGAAAGCTGGCCGAGGAGGTTGGCCATCTCGATCGCGGTGGACGCCGCCTCGGCCCCCTTGTTTCCCAGAGGGCCGCCGGCGCGCGCGGCGGCGGCTTCGACCGTGTCGGTCGTGAGCACGCCGAACACGACCGGCACGCCGGTGTCGAGTTGCACACGCTGGAGCCCGGCTGCGCACTGCGTGGCGATGTGCTCGTAGTGGTCGGTTTCGCCCCGGATCACGGCCCCGACGCAGATCACCGCATCGACCTCACCCGCCGACGCGACCCGCTGGGCCGCGAGCGGCAGCTCGAACGCACCCGGCACCCACGCCACGATGACGGTGTGGGTGTCGACGCCCTGGGCGGCCAGCCCGTCGAGCGCACCCTGGAGCAGGCGCTCGGTGATGTCGGGGTTGAAGCGGCTGGCGACGACGGCCAGGCGCAGGCCCCGGCCGTTGGCGCCGCCCTTGCGTTCGGCGAACCCCCCGCTCGTCATTCCAGGCCCTCGAGCAGGTGGCCGAGGCGTTCCTGCTTGGTACGCAGGTAGCGGATGTTCTCGGGGTTGGGAACCGACTGCAGGCCCACGCGCTCGGTGATCTCCAGGCCGTAGCCCTCCAGACCGCCGTACTTCGCCGGGTTGTTGGTCAGGAGGCGCATGGTGGTGATGCCGAGGTCGACGAGGATCTGGGCACCGATGCCGTACTCCCGGGTGTCGACGGGCAGCCCCAGCTCGAGATTGGCGTCGATGGTGTCGTGGCCCTCGTCGTCCTGCAACTGGTAGGCCCGCAGCTTGTGGGCGATGCCGATGCCACGGCCTTCGTGGCCACGGAGGTACACGACCACGCCCAGCCCCTCCTGCGCGATGAGCTCGAGCGAGGCGCGCAGTTGGTGGCCGCAGTCACAGCGCAGCGAGCCCAGGGCGTCGCCGGTGAGGCACTCGGAGTGGACGCGCACGAGCACGCTTTCCTCGCCCTGCACGGCCCCCCGCACCATGGCGAGGTGCTCCTCGCCGTCGAGCAGCGACTCGTAGACGTACGCGTTGAAGTCGCCGAACGCCGTCGGCACGCGCGCCTCGGAGACGCGCTTGACGAGCTTCTCGCGCTGGCGGCGGTGACGGATCAGGTCGGCGATACTGATCAGGCGCAGGCCGTGCTTGGCCGCGAAGCGCTCCAGCTCGGGCAGCCGTGCCATACCCGTCTTGTCCTCGGACACGACCTCGCACAGCACCCCCGCCGGGTACAGGCCGGCCATCCGCGCCAGGTCGACGGCCGCCTCCGTGTGCCCACCGCGCTTGAGCACACCGCCCTCTCGGTAGCGCAGCGGGTACATGTGCCCGGGCCGGACGAGGTCGGTCGGTCGCGTGGCCGGGTCGACCAGGGCGGCGATGGTCGCGGCCCGGTCGGCGGCGGAGATGCCCGTCGTCGTGCCGGCGCGGGCGTCCACGGAGATCGTGAACGCCGTGCGGTTGGACTCGGTGTTGTCGACCACCATCGGCGGCAGTTCGAGCGCGTCCAGGCGCTCGCCCGGCATCGGGATGCAGATCACACCCGAGGTGTGGCTGAGGAAGAACGCGATCGTCTCGGGGGTGGCGAACTCGGCGGCGACGATCAGGTCGCCTTCGTTCTCCCGGTCGGCGTCGTCGACGACCACCACGATCTCCCCGCGGGCGAACGCGGCAACGGTGTCCTCGACGGTGGCAAAGGGCATGGCGCCTATTCTCCCAGCAGTCGCTCGACGTACTTGGCCAATACGTCGAACTCGACGTTCACGCGGTCACCCGGGCGCCTCCGTCCCAGCGTGGTGACCTCGGCCGTGTGCGGGATGACGGCCACCGTGAAGCTGCCGCCGCGCACATCGAGGACGGTCAAGCTCACGCCGTCCACCGCCACCGAGCCCTTGCGCGCGACGTAGCGCAGGCCGTCGCCGCCGGGCACGCGCACCTCGAGGTCGGGCGCGCGGCTCACGACCTCGGCCACCACGTCCACATGGCCCTGGACGATGTGGCCACCCAGGCGGTCGGCCGGCCGGACCGGACGCTCCAGGTTCACGCCGTCACCCTCGGCCAGGTCGCCGAGCGTCGTGCGGGCGAGCGTCTCGTCGACAACGTCCGCCTCCCACCAGCCGGCGCCGCGGGCCACGACCGTCAGGCAGGCGCCGTTGACCGCTATGGACGCACCGACGTCGGCGTCTTGGATCACGACCGTCGACGCGAACCGGAAGCGGCCACCGTCCCGGCCGACGAAGCGCCCGAGCTCTTCTACCAGTCCGGTGAACATCTATGTTTCGCCGTTCGGGCCACGGAGGCTGGGCTCGCGGTTCGCCAGTTCGACCCGGAGGTCGTCGCCCAGGCGCTCGACCGACACGATGCGACCGCGCCACGCCTCGGCCATCGTCGCGGCACCCGGGCCGCGCAGCACGGGCAGCCCGTCATCGCCCCCGAGCAGGGCCGGCGCCAGGTAGAAGACGTAGCGGTCGACCAGGCCGGCGCGGTGCAGGTCCCCGGCGACCGTCGACCCGCCCTCGACCATCGCCTGCAGGACACCCCGCCGGCCCAGCTCGTCGAGGATCTCGTCGGGCTTGCCCGTCAGCTCCAGGGCGGGCTGCACTCTGGCTCCGCGCGGCA
>JBOGIC010000320.1:0-8538 GCA_050744985.1 Acidimicrobiales bacterium | reverse complement strand
GATGTAGACGACGCCGTCCTCGATGCGGGTCTGGGCGCCGAACCGGTCGCCGCCCACGTAGCCCGTCCCGTCGGCGGCGTCACCCGCCAGGTGGATGTTCAGGTGGGTCTGGTACCGGATCGACCCGTCCTCGGCGACCCACATCTTGAAGGCGTAATGGCCGGTGCCGGTGAGGGTGATGTCGTCGAACTCGGGTGTGCAGGGGTTGTCGACGCCGGGGGTGACGAACTCGAAGGTGGTCTGGGTGTCATCCACCTTCTCCGCTGCCTGGGCCGTCCCGCCCGTGAGGGCGAGTGCGCCCACGACCAGGACCGCGCCCGCAATCCGCCGTGTGACGAGGGCGCGCGTGAGGTTGCGCATGACGTGTCCTTTCGCTCATCGGCCGCCGCCCCGTTGGCTTCGGCTCGATGACGCGACACTGCGCCGGCGCCCTTGCGCGGCCCTTGTGTTTTCCTGAAGCTCACCCGTCCCGGCGGGAGGCCGGCCGGCTTCACTGGGGGAGTGCGGTTATTCGAAGCCTGTCGAATGCTCCAGCCGCCGCTGTCAGGAGCGTTCTGCCGGCTCTCGCACGAGTTGGTGAAGCCGTTGGTGGCTGATCCCAAGGAGGTGCGCCGCGTCGCGAAGTGAGAAGCCGGCGATGGCCATCAGGCGATGGGCACCCTCCCTCGTCGCTTCGGCTGCGCGTTCCTCGGCGGAGGCCATTTCGGCTCTGGCCTCGCGGGCGGCGCATACGATCTCGGAAGTCTCCGCCGGCAGGTCGCGGCAGACGTGCTCAAGAGGCACTTCCTTCTCGAACCACAGGGTGGAGGCATCGCGGATGTGCTCCTCGGCTTTGGCGAGCGAGCGCGCGAAGGTGTGCACGCGAGGCTCCTCGACCAGCTCGACCAGCCAGTTGCTGCCTTCTCGCCAGTACTCGGCCGTATAGAACGTCGGCTTGCGCTTGGTCATCTCAGCCACCCCTCCCCGAGGCACGGCGCCAGGTCTCGTTCGATCGCACGGAGCGTCCCGTTGGGAAGATCTCCGGTATGGACCGGGACCACGGTCTGGCAAGTTCCACAACGCACAATTAGATGCGAACCGCTCTGCCGGACCTCGATGCAGTCCTTCTGACGAAGTATTCGGCGGAGCCGGGTCGCGGTCACTATTCTAGTCTAGCCACTAGACAAGTTGCCGTCTATTAAGTAGACGGATAATGCTCAGTTAGACGTTGGCGGGCAGGAGGCGGGCGACGTTCTCGTAGAAGACGAACAGGGCCAGCAGGAAGGGGACGAGGGCGATGGCGTAGGCGGGCCAGCGGCGCCAGAACCGGCCCAGCACGAACGCGCCGGCCCAGATCGAGCCGGCGACGAGGCCCCAGAGGATCGCCGGCGTCTTGCTCGTCCCCTCGCCCGAGAGGCCGGCATCCAGACTCCGGGGGGCCGAGGTCCTCTCTACGGGTTCGACGACTTCGGGCGGGGGTGTGTCGGACGGCGCCGACATCAGCTTGGCCACGACGATCAGGCGCTCGGAGGCGCTGAACCGTGGATGGCAGGTCGTGAGCGTGAGGCGATCGTCCCCGGTGGGGTCGAGCACGTGGACCGCGCTCGGGTCGACCTCCAGTAGCTCGGTCACGTCGTACTGGAACCGGCCCGACGACGTCGTCACGAAGATCTGGTCGCCGCCGGCCAGCTCGTCGAGGCTCCAGAACGGGGCGCCGTAGGTGGTGCGGTGGCCGGCGATGGCGGCGTTGCCCTTCTGGCCCGGCATCGGCGTCTCGGGGTAGTGGCCCGGGCCCTGCTTGAGATCCTCGACGCCGACTCCCTCCACCACGAACTTCTTGACGTCGATCTTGGGGATCTCGATGAGCGCGGTCGCGTCACCGAGTTGGATCGGCGGACGCGTCGTCGGGCTCGACGTCGGGGAGTCGCCGGGCAGCGCCGGCAGCGGGGTCAGGCGCCGCTGGAAGCTGTCCTCCAGCGCCCTCTGCCCCTTGGCCTCGGCCAACCCGGTGCCCCAGAGCTGGTACCCGACGAACAGGAACAGCAGGACCCCGACGCTGATCAGCGTCTTGCCGATGCCGCGGATGACCGTGCGGACGTCCACGGTCGCCAGGCTAGGAGATGAGCCTACGGCTGCGGGAGCACCTGCTCGCACGTCGCGGCGGTCGAGGTCGGCGTCACGAAGCACTGGTCGAGCCCACCCTCGCCGAAGAGGTTGTTCGCGCCGGGGCCGCCGTTCAACCGGTCGTTCTGGTTGCCGCCGAAGAGCCGGTCGTTGCCGTCCCCACCGTTGATCAGGTCGTTGCCGTCGTTGCCGCAGATCGTGTCGTTGCCACCCAGACCCGAGATCGAGTCGTCACCGCCGAGGCCGACGATCACGTCGTCTCCGGGCGTGCCGATGATCGTGTCGTTGCCGTTGGTGCCGACGATCGTCGCCACCTTGCCGTCGCACGCCGGTGGGCCGACGGTCGTCGTGCTCGTCGACGAGCTGGTGGTCGTGGGCAGGGTCGTGCTCGTCGTCGACGTGCTCGTGGAAGTCGACGTCGACGTGCTGGTGGACGTCGTTGTCGTCGTCGACGTGCTCGTGGAAGTCGAAGTAGACGTGCTGGTCGACGACGATGACGAGCTGGTCGTACTGCCGCTGATCACGATGGTGAACGGGCCGGTCGTGGCCACCGGCGACAGGCCGTTGGTCATCTGCACCTGGATGCCCGTGAAGGTGCCGGCGGTGGTGGGCGCCCCCGTGATCGTGCCGTTGACGTTCAGCATCAGCCCGGGCGGCAGGGGGTTCGAGCCCGGGGCCAAGGTGAACGTGCCCGCCGGTGACAGGTAGGTCGTCTGGAAGGTGAAGCTGTACGGCGTGCCGACCGTCCCGTTGGGCGGCGCGTTGAGGAACTCGGGGATGACCCGGCCGGCGGCGTTGTTGCCCCAGCAGATCACGGTGTTGTCGGTGCGGAGCCCGCAGCTGGTGAACGTGCCCGCGCTCACCTGCTTGAACGTCCCCGAGGGCGGCGACGCCTGCCCCTCGGTGTTGCGCCCCCAGCACGTGATCGTCTGGTCGGGACGCAGCCCGCAGACGTGGCCGAAGCCGGCCGACACGGTCGTGAACGCCCCGGGCGGCTCGGTCAGCTGCCCGCCGTTGTCGCGGCCCCAGCACAGCGCCGTCGAGTCACTCGTCTGGATGGCACAGGCGGTGAAGTTCCCGACATTGACCCACTTGGCGTTCAGGCCCATCGGCACCGTCGTCTGGCCGTAGGTGTTGTCGCCCCAGCACTGCACTATCCCGCTGGTGCCGGTCTGCAGCGCGCAGCCGAACCTGATGCCTATGTTCATCTGCTTGAACGTGCCGGGCGGGGGCACGGTCGAGCCGTTGTCGTTGAAGCCCCAGCAGGCGATGGTGTTGTCGGTCTTGATGCTACAGCTCGATTGGAACCCGGCGACGGCGTGGATGTAGGTGCCGGGCGTCGGCGTCGCCTGACCGCTGGCGTTGTTCCCCCAGCAGGCGACCGTCTGGTCGGTCTTCACCCCGCACCCCGTCGCGTACCCGGCGTTGGCCTCGATGAACGCGCCCGGCGGTGGAGTCGACTGGCCGGGGCCCTCGGTCACGTTGTCACCCCAGCAGGCGGCGACGTTGTCGGCGCGCACACCGCACGACATGTAGCCACCAGCGTTGACTTCCGGCACGCCCGGGAAGTCCTCGGACGACCCGAACCCCAGCGCCGGCTCCCCGGTGAGCACCGACACCACCAGCAGCGCGGCCGCACCGAGCGCCGCGATCCTTTCCCGCCGCACCGTACGACCCGGCATTCCACCCCGCCCTTCGCCCACCACCGCCTCGACGGCGGACTGTACCCGCTTGGACCATGCTCCCAGGTCGCCGGTACCGTGGAGCCGGTCCGTAATGCCCCTCGCCGTTCGTTTTCGTGCCGCCGTCTCGCTCCTCGGACGGTTTCCCGCCCTGGCCGGTGCCGACCTCGACGTCGCCGAGGGCGAGACCGTGCTGCTCCAGGGCCCCAACGGCGCGGGCAAAACCACCCTGCTGCGGGCGTGCGCCGGGCTCGTGCCGCTGGCGACGGGTGAGGCCGAGGTGCTGGGCGTCGACCTGCGGCGCGACCGCAAGGGCGTACGCCGCCGCGTCGGCCTCCTGGGCCACGCCAGCTTCCTCTACGACGAGCTGACGGTCGCCGAGAACCTGCGCTTCGCGGCTCGCGCCGCCGGCCGCCGCACCGCCGACGCCCACGACGCCATGGAGCGCCTGGGTCTGGCCGGACGCCTGTCGGGGCTGGCCGTGACCAAGCTGTCCGCGGGCCAACGCCGCCGCGTGGCCCTCGCCGCCGTGCTCGCCCGCCGGCCGGAGCTGTGGCTGCTCGACGAGCCCCACGCCGGCCTCGATGCCGCCGGCCGCGATCTGCTCGACACGCTCGTGCGTGAGGCCGTGGTCGAAGGCGCCACGGTGCTCATGGCCTCCCACGAGCTCGACCGGGCCTCGGCCCTGGCGCAGCGGCGGGTGACGATGGCCGGCGGGCGGGTCAGCGGGGGCCTGCCCGCCGCCGCACCCGCGCCCGCGCCCACGGAGGCCGCCGGTGTTTCGTGACGCCGCGCTGGTGGCGGGCAAGGACCTCCGCCTCGAGCTGCGCGCCCGGGTGGGCACCAACCAGGTGCTGCCGTTCGCCTTTCTCGTACTCGTGCTGTTCGCCTTCGCCCTCGACGCCGACCGGGGCCTCCTCTCCAGCGTGGCCGCCGGGCTGTTCTGGGTGACGGTGCTGTTCTCCGGCCTGCTCTGCGTGCAGCGTTCGTCCGCCGTCGAGGCCGACGACGACGCTCGCGACGCGCTGCGGATGTCCGGCCTCGACGGGGCCGGCATCTTCCTCGGAAAGGCGGGCGCCGTCGCGGCGCAGTTGCTCGTCCTCGAAGTGGTCCTCGCCGTCGGCGTGGCCGTGCTCTACGACGTGAGCCTCCGAGGCGCGGGTGTGCTGGTGCTCACGTGCATGCTCGCCACGGCGGGCATCGCCGCCTCCGGCACCGTCTACGGGGCCATCGCCGCCGGCCTCCGGATGCGAGAGACCCTGCTGCCGCTGCTGGTGCTGCCGGCGCTGGCCCCGGTGCTGCTCGCCGCCGCCCGGGCCTCGGAGGCCGCCCTCGGCACCACCACCGCCGACGCCTGGCCGTGGGTGCGCATCCTCGCTGTCTTCTCGTTGATCTATGTGGCCTTCGGCCTCGTCGCCTACGGCCCCCTCCTGGAGGAATCTTGACCAGCCGGTTAACTCGGGTCCTCGGTTGGGCGACGGCGGTGAGCCTGGCGCTCACGGCCTGGATGGCCCTGGTGGCCAGCCCCGCCGATGTCAACCAGAAGGACGCCGTCCGCCTGCTCTACATCCACGCGCCGACGGCGTGGATCGCCATGTACGTCTCGTTCGGCGTGACGACGCTGGCCAGCGCCCTCTACCTCTGGAAGCGCACCCGGTCGCGCTTCTGGGACATGGTCGCCGGCGCCTCGGCGGAGATCGGCGTGGTGTTCATCGGCCTCACGCTGCTGATCGGCTCGATCTGGGGCAAGACCACGTGGGGCGTGTGGTGGACCTGGGACGCCCGGCTGACCACCACGGCCGTCCTCCTGGTCCTCTATGTCGGGTACCTGGCCGTGCGTCGCATCCCCTCCGACCCCGAGGTGCGCAGCCGCCGGGCCGCCATCGTCGCCCTCGCCGTGTTCGTGGACGTGCCGATCGTGCACAAGTCGGTCGAGTGGTGGCGCACCCTGCACCAACCGGCATCGCTGTTCGACGAGCGGCGGCTGTCCGATCCGCAGATCACCGGCATGATGCTGTTCACGCTGCTGCTGGCCCTGGTCGCCTTCACGCTCCTGTACGCGTGGCTGCTCGTGCACCGCTTCCGCCTCGCGTGGGCCGAGGAGCAGGCCGAGGCCACGTTGCTCGAGACCGCCATCGCCGAGCGCCGCGCCGAAGCCGAGCCGGAAGCCCACCCCGAGCCGGATGCCCACCCCGAGCCCGATCTGGAGGTGACCCCGTGACCCACGCCGCCTACGTGTTCGGCGGCTACGCCGCCACCGCCGCCGTGCTGGCCGCCTACGCCGGCTGGGTCATCTCCCGCACCCGCCGGCTCAAGGGCAGGCAGCCCAGGTGAGCGTCACCACCAAGGACACCCGCCGCCTGTGGGTGGCGGGTGCGGTCGTGGCGGTCGCCCTGGGCCTGCTCGTGTTCAAGGGCCTCGGCAACGCCACCCTCTACTTCCGTACCGCCGACGAGGCCGTCGCCCAGCGCGACTCCCTGGGCGACAAGCGGTTCCGCATCCAGGGCAACGTGGTCGCCGGCAGCGTGCAGCAACGGGCCGACGACGTCGCGTTCAGCATCGAGAGCAACGGCGTGGTCGTGCCGGTGCTGCACCGGGGTGACCCGCCCGAGCTGTTCAAGCCCGGCATCCCCGTCGTACTCGAGGGCCGGTTCCAGGGCGACAACTTCGCCAGCGACCGCATCCTCGTCAAGCACAGCGAGACCTACGTGGCCGAGCACCCCGAGCGCGTGACGTGACCGCCCCCCTCCGTTCTTGTAAGCCTCAACCACCGGATCGGTGGTTGAGGCTTACAAGAACGATGAAGCCGTGAGCGCGGTCGTCGGGACGGCGGCGGTCGCCCTCGGCCTTTGCGCGGCGGTCCTGGGCATCGTCACCATCGGCATCGGCCTGCGCCGCCACGATCCGAAGCTCCTCCGCGCCGGGCAGCGCTATGTCTGGGTCGTGTTGGCGGGCGCCGTCCTCGCCGCCGGCGCCATGCAACTGGCCCTGCTGACCCACGACTTCTCGCTCGACTACGTCGCCAAGAACGGCAGCCGCACGACCCCCCTGCTGTTCACGATCACGGGCATGTGGTCGGCCCTGGAGGGGTCGATCCTGCTGTGGTGCCTGATCCTCGCCGGCTACGTCGCGGTGATGGCCCGACGGTTCCGCGACCGGGCGGACGACCCGCTCGTGGCCTGGGCCACGATCGTCGCCCTGGCCGTCGTGGTGTTCTTCTTCTTCCTCATGGCCGGGCCGGCCAACCCCTTCCGGCTGGTGGACGGTCCGGTGCCCCTCGACGGGCCGGGGCCCAACCCGCTGCTGCAGAACCACCCCCTCGTCGCCTTCCACCCGCCGATGTTGTACCTGGGCTACGTCGGCTTCACGATCCCGTTTGCCTTCGCCCTCGCCGCCCTCATCACCGGCCGGCTCGGGGAGGGGTGGCTCCTCGAGACCCGGCGCTGGACGCTGTTCGCCTGGGGCTTCCTCCTGGCCGGCATCGTGCTGGGGGCGTGGTGGTCCTACGAGGTGCTGGGCTGGGGCGGCTACTGGGCCTGGGACCCGGTGGAGAATGCGTCGTTCCTCCCGTGGCTGACGGCCACCGCGTACCTCCACTCGGTGATCGTGCAGGAGCGGCGCGGCATGTTGCGCGTGTGGAACCTGTCGCTGCTCGTCGCCACCTTCTCGCTGACGATCCTCGGCACGTTCCTGACCCGTTCGGGCGTGCTCGAGTCGGTCCACGCGTTCACCGAATCGCCCATCGGCCCGGCCATCCTCACGTTCTTCGGCATCGTCATGGCCGGGTCCATCGGCCTCATCGCCTGGCGGGGTGACCGGCTGCGCTCGCCGGGCGCCATCGACTCACCGGTCTCACGCGAGGGCGCCTTTCTCGCCAACAACGTGGCCTTCGCCGCCTTCGCCTTCGTGGTGCTGCTCGGCACGGTCTTCCCCCTGCTCGCCGAAGCGGTCAACGGCGAGCGCCTGTCGGTGGGCGCGCCGTACTTCAACCGGATGACGGCGCCGATCGGCTTCACGCTGCTGTTCCTCATGGCGGTGGCGCCCGCCCTGCCCTGGCGCAAGGCGTCGGGGGAGCTGCTGCACCGCCGGCTGATCGTCCCGGCCTGGATCGCCACCGCCGTCGTGGTCGCATGCGTCCTCGCCGGCGTGCGGGGCGTGGGCCCGCTCCTGGCCTTCGGTCTCGCGTCCTTCGCCGGCGCCAGCGCCGTGCGCCAGTTGGTCGTGTCCGTGCGGGCGGCGCGGCGCCAGGGCACGCCGATGCGGCGGGCGTTGACCGGCCGGGCCAACGGCGGCATGGTCGTGCACATCGGCCTGGTCGTCGTGGCCGTGGCCTTCGCCGCCAGTTCTTCGTTCTCGGTCAGCCGCCAGTTCCGGCTGTCGCCCGGCCAGACCGCGGAGCTGTCCGGCCACACGGTCACCTACCTCGGCACCCGCACGGTCGAGCACCCGCACAAGACCACGTCGTCGGCGAGCGTGCGCATCGACGGCGGCAAGGTCTACGCGCCGGGGCTGAACCAGTTCCCGTTCGCCACCCAGGCCATCGGCTCGCCGTCGGTCAAGACCGGCCCGTGGGAGGACGTGTACCTGACGCTGGTGGCCGTCCCCGAGCCCGACTCGGACGCGGCCGTCATCGGCATGCGCGTGCAGCCGCTCATCGCCTGGCTCTGGATCGGCGGCGGGATCATGGCCTTCGGGACGGTCCTCGCCGCGTGGCCCCGCGCCCGCCGCCGAGCCGGCGGGCGTCCGGTCGCGC
>JBOGIC010000319.1:0-3046 GCA_050744985.1 Acidimicrobiales bacterium | reverse complement strand
CCACCACGCCCGCATCGAGACCGATCCTGCGGGTATTCACCACCTGCGCCGGGGCCGTGACACCGCCAAGGACCAGTCGTACGTGCTCTACGTGCTGGGCCAGGCCGAGCTGGCGCGGTGCCGGTTTCCGGTCGGGGAGCTGACCAAGGCGGGCGTGCGGGCCAAGGCCCGCACCCTCGGGCTGCGCACCGCCGACAAGCCCGACAGTCAGGACGTGTGCTTCGTGACGACGGCCGGCGGCCGCCAGCAGCTGCTGGCCGGACGGATCCCTCTGCACCCGGGCCGGGTCGTCGACCGGGCCGGCGAGACGGTCGGGAGCGTCGACGCCGTCGAGCTGGTGACCGTCGGGCAGCGCCGGGGGCTGGGCACGAGCGGCGGGACCTCCGAGCGGCGCTTCGTGTTGTCCGTCGACCCGGGCTCCGGCACCGTCGTCGCCGGGCCCCTCGCCGACCTGCTCGTCGAGCGCGTCGACATCACAGAGTGGTCGTGGGTCGCCGGTCCCCTGCTCGAGGGCACGAACGTCGACGTGCAGTGCAGCGCCCACGGTGCGCCCGTGCCGGGACGAGTCGAGTTCGCGAGCGTCGTATTCGACCGGCCACGCCGGCGGGTCGCACCCGGGCAGAGCGTGGTGGTGTACCTGGACGACGAGGTCGCAGGCGGAGCCACAGTCTACCCCGGGTAATTCGCTGGGTTCCAGCGGGACCGCCTGCTAAGCAGGGTGCCCAAACCCCACGGCGGAAGGAGTCGGCGGGTGGCCCAGAGCGAGCTGGTATGCGAGCGGGACGGCGAGGCGACTCGCCTCAAGTGCTCGCAATGTGAGCAACCGATCTGCCCGAAGTGCCTCGTGCGCACACCGGTCGGGATGAAGTGCACCACGTGCGGCGCGCCTACCCACCGAGCGCGAAAGAACCGCACCGCCCTCCTGGTGCCGGTCGTCGTGATCGTGGCGGTGTTCGGCGTGCTGGTGGTGCCGCGCCTGCTTTCGAAGTCCGACGATTCCGCGACCAACGTCGACACCGCCCCGCGTGTGCCCAACGCCGAAGGACCAGCCCGGTTCGCGCGCATCGGCATGGAGGCGCGCGACGGCGACATGGCCTTCACGATCACGACGTTCGAGTGCGGATCCACGCAGGTCGAGGGGCGTAGCGCGCAGGGGAAGTTCTGCTTCGTGGCCGTTGACATGAAGAACTACGGGCGCGTGCCGGTCACCTTCATCGCCCGCGCCCAGATGCTCCAGGACCCGCAGAACCGCCAGTTCGGGCCGGACATGGCGGTGACCGCGGTCCACCCGGCCAACACGGGCCATGACCTCGGCTCGCTCGTGATCAATCCCGGCAACTCGCTGCAGGGTGTGCTCGTCTACGACGTGCCACCGGAGGCCCAGCCTGAGGTGGCGACCTTCCGGGCCGGGCCGCGCGGTCCGGGCGCCTTCGTCAGGCTGAGCCCGCCTTCCTGACCGGGAGCCGGCGCCGGCCCGCCTCCTCGAGGAGCGCGCCCGGTCGGGTCGGCGTCACGATCAGCGCCGTGGCCTTCACCGGCTCGCCCTCGCGGCGCCCCGGGCGCATACGGGTCAACTCCGCCTCCTCCGACAGGTCGATGGCGAGCGCCAGCCCGGGGGCCTTCTGGGACAGGTCGAGGGCGTCGGTGCCGGTCACCGCCGGCCCGACGCGCACGATCGACTGGCGGCGGAGCAGCACGGGGTCGGTGATCGTCACCGGATCGTGGAGCACGATCCCGGCGGGCACGAACACGACCCACCGTCGCGACAGGTCGTGGATGCCGCGGAACAGCACGTAGGCCAGGGCGGCCCCGACGACGGTCACGAAGCCGCCGAGCACCCACTGCTCGGCGGCGAGGAGCAGGGGCCCGACCGCCACGCCCGCCAGCGCCAGCGCCCACACCACGCCCAACGGTCCGAACAGCATCGCCGCCGGCACCCGCAACAGGAACCGCCGCTCGTTCGGGTAGGCCGGCCCGTTGACACAGAGGGCGCCGAGCGGCGGCGAGAAGATCCACGCGGCGACGACCGTCGCCCAGCCGATGGCCAGGATCGACGCCGACGCGTTGTCGCCCGCAACCGCGGACCAGACGGCGACCACGAGCCCGGCGGGGGCGAGGACGCGCAGCACGGTCAACGACACGGGCAGCGCGACCGCCGTCGCCACCATCCCCGCGGCCCAGGCCGCCCACAGTCCGGTGGAGCCCACGACCTGGACCGGACGGCTGGCGCCGTCGAGCAGGTCGGCGAGGCTCGGGCCGACGGTGAACGGCATGGCCGCCCACAACAGCCGCACGCCCCATTTCACGATCAGCTCGGTCCTCACGGCGAAGACCGTAGAGGAGGCATTCGTGCCCCAAAGGAGAGGTTCGCCCCGCCCTTCGCCCTTCGCCCCGTACCACGACCGACTTGTACTGGTCCTTCATGGTCGAACGGCATGCGGAGGGCGGGGCGAACTTTGACGAAGGGGCACTACCTTCGACTCCTGTGACCGACGCCGCCGCCCGCGCCGCCACCCGGGTCGCCGAGCTGCGCGCCCAGATCGACTACCACAACGACCGCTACTACCGGCTGGACGATCCCGAGCTGTCCGACGCCGAGTTCGACGCCCTCCTGCGGGAGCTGCGGGCCCTGGAGGACGCGCATCCGGAGCTGGTGACCACCGACTCGCCGACCCAGCGCGTGGGCGGCGCGCCCACGTCCGCATTTCCCACGGTGCGGCACCGGGCGCCGATGATGTCGCTCGACAACGTCGTCTCCTTCGAGGAGCTCACGGCCTGGGGCAAGCGCATGGAGCGCTACATCACCGGCGACGTCGAGTTTGCCTGCGAGCTCAAGATCGACGGGATCGCCATGTCGTTGCTGTACGAGGACGGCCACCTGGTGCGGGCCGCCACCCGGGGCAACGGCGTCCAGGGCGACGACTACACGCCGAATGTCCGCACGATCGCCGACGTCCCGCACCGGCTCAAGGGCGCCGGCCTCCCGGACGTCCTCGAGGTGCGCGGCGAGGTCTACCTGCCGATCTCGGCCTTCGAGGACCTGAAC
>JBOGIC010000318.1:0-6786 GCA_050744985.1 Acidimicrobiales bacterium | reverse complement strand
GTTGAACGTGCCCTGGCCCCGGTGGTAGTAGCCGGCCGGCTCGTACAGGTCGAACGGCGCCGGCGTGATCTGCGTGACGACGAACAGGTCGTCCTTGTTCGACGACGGGTTGCGCACGGCGTGGGCGACCCCTTCGGGGAAGTACGGCATGTCCCCGGGCTGGATCTGCCGCCACGCGCCGCGCAGGTACACCTCGCCGGTGCCGCCGAGACAGAGCATCGCCTCCTCGGCCTGGCCGTAGGTGTAGGGCCGCGACTCCTCGCCCGGGTGCAACGTCAGCACGTGGACCGCCTCGGCCTGGTACCCGTTGCCCGCCCACGCGATGAGCCGGGTGGGCACGCCGTGCGTGTCGATCACCGGCCCCTCCTGCAGGTTGCCGATCGCGCCGCCTCGCCGGATCTCATCGGCCGACTTGTACTTCGCCTGATACCGCTCGTGCGCCATCGAACACCGCTCCCGTCCGCTCCCAGGAGGTTTCGCTCTACGCGGGGGTCAGTACCGGGATGCTTGAAGCCGGAACAGCTCGGCGTAGCGCCCCCCGGCGGCCAGCAGCTCGTCGTGGGTCCCGAGCTCCTCGATGCGGCCCTCGTGCAGCACGACGATGAGGTCGGCCATCCGCACCGTCGAGAACCGGTGCGACACCAGCAGGGTGATGGGGCCGTGCGGGCCCGCTTCGGCTCGGGCCATCTCCGAGAAGCGTTCGAACACCTCATGCTCGGCGCGGGGGTCGAGGCTGGCGGTGGGCTCGTCGAGGATGAGCAGGGCCGGCTCCGCCCGCATGAGGCCCCGCGCCAGGGCGACGCGCTGCCACTCGCCCTCCGACAGGTCCACCCCGCCCTCGAACCAGCGGCCGAGTTGCGTGTCGAAGCCCGACGGCAGCCGGTCGATGACG
The DNA here is from genome assembly GCA_050744985.1 of Acidimicrobiales bacterium. Taxonomy (GTDB): domain Bacteria; phylum Actinomycetota; class Acidimicrobiia; order Acidimicrobiales; family AC-14; genus JBOGIC01. Next base: position 5,894 of record JBOGIC010000318.1, on the reverse strand, counting down.
TGGTCGGCGCCGGCCTGCTCGGCGGACGTGCCCACGCGGGCCAGGTCGTCGACCGAGGGCAGGTCGCCGACACCGACCGCCTCACGGGCGACCAGCTGGAAACGGACGAAGTCCTGGAACGCCACGCTCGACGACGCCCGCCAGCCGTCGAGGTCGATGTCGCGCAGGTCGGTGCCGTCCACCAGGACCCGCCCGCCCGTCGGGTCGTAGAACCGGCACAGCAGCTTCACCAGGCTCGTCTTGCCGGCGCCGTTCTCGCCCACGAGCGCGACGGTGGTACCCGCCGGCACGTGCAACGTGACGTCGCGCAGCACCGGCTCGGACGTCCCGGGATAGGTGAAGTCGACGTGGTCGAAGTCGATGCCGCGGGTGATGGCGGCGGGCGCCGGCACGGCCTCCCCCGGGGGTTTGCTCGTCACCGCCGGGCGGTACTCGAGCAGCCACAGGTAGCGCTCGCCGGTGAACGACAGCTCGGCCAGCCACGCCGTCTGGCGGGTGGCGCTCTGCACGTCGCCGATGGCGGCCCGGGTCACCTGCACGGTCAGCGCCACGTCGCCCAGGCTTGCCCGGCCGCGCAGCGCCAGCCAGCCGACGTACCCGATGGCCCCGGCCAGGGCCGCGCCGTACAACGCGCCGCTGACGATCGAGCGGGACGAGCGGCGCAGCTGGTCCCGGTACTGCAGGCGGATGTAGCGCTCGGTGGCCTCCTCGTGGCGGTCGAGCAGCGCCGGCCCGAGCCCGAACAACCGCACCTCCTTGGCCGCCGCCGGCTCGGTGGCGAGCTGCAGGTAGTGCTGGGCCAGGCGCTCGTCGACGGCGGTCGAGTCGTAGCGGGCGAAGTGGCTGCGGAACGCGTTGAACTGCAGCAGCACGCCGGGCAGGGCCACGACCGGTGTGAGCGCCAGGACGGGGTTGACGGTCAGCAGCAGGATCACGGCGCCGATCAGCCCGCACGCCGTGGCCGACAGCGAGTTGAGGTTGGTGAACGCGAAGTAGGGCACGTAGCTGCGGTCCCGCACGAGCTTGACCTTGTCGGCGAACTCGGCCCGCTCGAGATGCTCGAGGCCCGGGGCCGACGACGCCACCTCCATCAGGCGCCGTTCCACGGCCTGGCTGACCCGCTCGCCCAGTTCCGCCTGCCACAGGCCGCCCGACAGATCGGCGATCAACCGTGAGGCGACGATCACCGCCAGCCCGAGCAGGCCCGTGACCCACGCCCGCGTGGCGTCGCCGTCGGCGATCGCGTCCACGACCAGCTTGAGCATCAGGGCGCTGACCGTCGTGAGGACGCCCCACGCGATCGCCGCGACGAGCAGCGCCACGGCCCGGTCGTGGGCCTCCTCCCACGCCAGGCGGAGGATGACGCGGTAGACGCGGCCCATCCGCCGCGCCACCGCGACCGCGCGCCCGATCACTCGATCGTCCCGGTGAGGCGGTAATGCGACGCCTGCAGCCGGTACAGCTCGGCATAGCGACCGCCAGCGGCGAGCAGGTCCGTGTGGCTGCCGTCCTCGACGACGCGCCCGCCGGCGAGCAGCACGATGCGCTGGGCCATCTGCACGGTCGAGAACCGGTGCGAGACGAGCAGGGTCGTGCGGTCGCGGCTCAGCTCGTTGAAGTGCTCGTACAGCTCGTGCTCGACCCGCACGTCGAGGTTGGCCGTGGGCTCGTCGAGCACGAGCACGTCGGCGTGGCTGCCCCGCTGGGCCATCATCGCCCGGGCCAGGGCGATCCGCTGCCACTCGCCGCCCGACAGGTCGACGCCGCCGAACTCGCGGGCCAGCGGCGTGTCCCACCCGTCGGGCATCAACCGGATGCGGTCGAGCACGCCGACGGCGGCGGCGGCGCCGTCGAGCAGTTCCTGGTCGTCCATCCGACCCACGGCGCCGAAGCCGACGTTGTCGCGCGCCGCGAGCTGGTAGCGCACGAAATCCTGGAAGATGACCGCCATTCGCGCTCGCAGCGCAGTCAGGTCGAGATCGCGGATGTCGACGCCGTCGAGGGTGATGGTGCCCTCCGTCGGGTCGTAGAAGCGGGCCAGCAGCTTGATGAGGGTGGTCTTGCCCGCTCCGTTCTCTCCGACCAGCGCGAGCGACGACCCGGCGGGCACCCACAGGTCGAGGCCGTCCAGGACGGTGCGGCTGCTGCCCGGGTAGGCGAAGGTCACGCCGGTGAAGCGGATCCCCCGTTCGTTCCCGGGCTCGACCTGACGGGGCGGCCGCACCTCCAACCGCGGCTCGGTGGCGGCCAGGTCGAGGATGCGCACCGCGGACGGCAGGTAGAAGCTCATCCGTCGGGCGTTGGCCGCCTCCTTGAACACGCCGAGCACCGACGTCAGCAGTGCGACGGTGGCCGTCATCGCTGCCGTGAACGTCCCGACGTCGGTGCGGCCGTCGATCGCCGACGACAGCATGGCCAGGTAGGCGAACGACATCACTGCCATCGCGACCCCGTTCAGCGCCAGCAGGATCAGCAGCGTGCGCTTCCGGGTGACCCACATCTCGGCCACGCTCGCCAGCCAGTGGCGGTGCTGGCGCTGGCCCGCCCAGCGGCCGAGCCCAAACACGCGCAGCTCCTTGCCGGCGTCCCGCGTGACCGACAGGTCGCGGTAGTAATCCGAGCGCCGGGCCTCGGGCGAGCCTCGCCACCGGCTCAACCCGACCACCGCCTGGAACCGCCACGTGGCCACCGCCGCCGGCAGGCAGCCGAGGATCACGACGACGGGCACCCAGCCGGCATAGGCGGCGGCGACCGCCGCCATCGCCGCGATCTGGAAGAACTGCTGGAACATCTGCACCGCGGCCTGCAGGGTGTGGACCGGCCCGAAGCCGATCCAGTGCGACACCTCCAGCTCGTCCCGGAAACCCGGGTCCTCGAACCAGGCCAGCCCGGGCAGGGCGATCGTGGCGGCCATCAGACGGCGCGACAGGTAGGCCTCGAAACGGCGCTGCAGCCCGAACAGCACGGCCTGCTGCACGGGCGCGAGGATCTGGGTGACGAACACGGCGCCGGCGATGAGGATCAGGGCCTGGCGCACCTCGTCCCAGGCCGGCGAGCCCGAACCGAGCTCCACCGCCTCGGGCAGCGCCTGCAGGAACCGGCCCGTCTGGGCCACGACCAGCGCCGGCGCTAGGCCCGAGGCGACGGTCAACAGCAGCATCGAGCCGGCGAGAAGCGGCGACGACTTGACCGTCAGGCCGAGCCCCCGCACGCCGGCTCGGAGCTCGTCGCGCCCGCTGGGCTTGTCACCGGCCATTCGCGACAGACCGTACCGTCGCGGGGCGATCGACTTCCGCCGGACGTGAGCCGCCTATACTGGGCGGGCTCGACCGTTCGAAAGAGGTGCCGGAACTGTGCGTGGGCGGTGAGCCCACGCATTTTTACGTTCGCGAGGAAGGAGAACCGTGCCCAGCGACGACGTGTGCGAGCGGGTGCGCGACCTCGTGGGCCCCTCGCTCGAAGAAGCAGGTCTGGAGCTGTTCGACGTCGAGCACGTCCAGGGCGTGCTCCGCGTCACCGTCGACCGGCCCGGTGGGGTCGACCTCGATGCGATAAGCGACGCGACGCGGCTGATCTCGGCCGTGCTCGACGCCGCCGATCCCATCGCCGATGCCCTTCCCGTCCGCTACCTGCTGGAGGTGTCGAGCCCGGGCATCGAGCGGCCGCTGCGGCGGCCTGAGCACTTCCACCGAGCAGTGGGGCAGACCGTCGTCGTCAAGACGCGCCCCGGCGTCGAAACCGAGCGCCGGGTCGAAGGTCGCCTCGAAGGCGCCGACGACGACGGCGTGGTGGTGGCCGGCCGCGCCATCCCCTACGCCGACATCGAGAAGGCCCGCACCCGCTTCGTGTGGCCCGAGCCCCGCCCGGCGAGCCCCCGAAAGGCAGGCGCCCGATGACGACCAACTTCGAGCTCATGGAGGCCCTCCAGGTCATCGAGCGCGAGAAGGGAATCTCGGTCGACACGCTTCTCGAGGCCTTGGCCAACGCCCTTGTCTCGGCCTACAAGCGGATGCCGAAGGCGGCCGAGGAGGCCTTCGTCACCATCGACCCCGACAGCGGCGAGATCCACGTCTACGCCCAGGATCTCGACGAGGACGGCAACGTCACCCGGGAGTGGGAGGACACGCCCAACGACTTCGGGCGCATCGCCGCCCAGACGGCCAAGCAGGTGATCCTGCAACGCATCCGCGAGGCCGAGCGGGAGATGAAGTACGAGGAGTACGCCGGCCGCGAGGGCGACATCGTCACGGGCATCATCCAGCAGGGTGACAGCCGCTACACGCTGCTCGACCTCGGCAAGGTCGAGGCGCTCCTACCCCAGGCCGAGCAGGTGCCCTACGAGCGCTACGACCCCGGCACTCGCCTCAAGGCCTACATCGTCGAGGTGCGCAAGACCTCCAAGGGCCCCCAGATCGTGGTGTCGCGTACCCACCCGGGCCTCATCAAGCGCCTCTTCGAGCTCGAGGTGCCCGAGATCAGCGACGGGGTCGTCGAGTTGAAGGCCGTCGCCCGCGAACCCGGCCACCGCACGAAGATCGCGGTGTGGTCCAACGACCCCAACGTCGACCCGGTCGGGGCGTGCGTGGGGGCCCGGGGCGCTCGGGTCCGCATGGTGATGAACGAGGTCCGCGGCGAGAAGGTCGACATCGTCCCGTTCTCCGAGGACCCGCCCGAGTTCGTCATGAAGGCGCTGTCGCCGGCGCGGGTAAAGGAGGTCCGCATCGACGAGGACTCGGGCGCCGCCGAGGTCATCGTGCCCGACTACCAGCTGTCTCTGGCCATCGGGAAGGAGGGCCAGAACGCACGCCTGGCGGCCCGCCTCACGGGCTGGCGCGTCGACATCAAGAGCGAGACGCAGCTGGCCGAAGAGGAGGCCTACCCCGGCGAGGGGGAGGAGTGGGCCGAGGGTGAGTGGGTCACCGACGACACGGGCGAGATGGTCTGGAAGCCGGCCGACGGGTCCGAGTCGGTGACGGCCGACCAGTGGTCGTCGGGTGAGGCGCCGGCCGAGGAGGCGCCCGTGCCGCCCCCCCCGACGGAGGCCGAGGCCGGGGCCACCACGGAGAAACCGGCATAGGGCCGCCCCAGCGCACCTGCATCGGGTGCCGCCGGCTGGCGTCGCCCGACGAGCTGATGCGGGTGGTGGCCGGCCCCGACGGCGACCTGGTGCCCGGGCGGGGAATCCCGGGCCGCGGGGCGTGGTTGTGCAAGGGGTCGGTACGCTGTATCGACGCCGCGAGCCGCCGAAAGGCGTTTTCGCGTGCGCTACGTACCGAAATCTCCGCCCCCGCCGTGGCCGCGTTGCGATCAACCATCGCAGATCGTGCGAGGATGGATGGGTCTGAGCCTTCGCGGCCCCCGGCCCGATGACAGGACAGCCCGGTTCGACAAGCGGATCGGGAATCGCGCTTAGAGAAGCAGGGAGGACGTACCACCGTCTTGGCCGCCAGAATCCGGCTTTACGAATTGGCACGGGAGCTCGGGCTCTCCAACAAGGAGACCCTCGACCTCTGCGTTGCGCTCGGCATCGGCGTGAAGAGCCATTCGTCGAGCATCGAGGACGCCCAGGCCGACCGCGTCCGCCGCAAGGCTGACCGCGAGGGGCTCCGCCGCCCGGTCCAGCCCGAGGAGCCGGGCACGGGCGCCGCCCCGGCCAAGCCGGCCGCGCGCGATGGCGGTGCGCCCGATGCCGGATCGCCGCGTGTCGGTGCACCCGACGGCGGCGCACCCCGTGTCGGTCCGCCGGATGCCGGTCCGCCGGGCCCCGGTCCGACCGAAGGCGATGCGCCCACCCGGCCGGCCGAGCCGCGCCGGCTGGTGACCAGCGTGCCCACCGAGCACGCCCACCCGGCCCCGGCCGCGCACCGCCCGCTGACCGGCGACGCCCCGAGCGC
>JBOGIC010000317.1:0-7323 GCA_050744985.1 Acidimicrobiales bacterium | reverse complement strand
GCCGATGCAAGCGGCCTCGCGTCCAGATGGAGGCGCGGCTCGTCGCCGGCGGCACCAGCTCCTCACCGAGGCCGATCTGCAGGCAGAGCTCGACGGCCCACGGCACCCGCGCCAGGAACGTGTCGGGGCCGGCCTCGACCGGGACGCCGTCGAGCGTGTCGGTGCGGATCTTGCCGCCCAGGCGATCGCCCGCCTCGTACAGAGTGACCTCCGCACCTCGCCGGCGGAGGTACCAGGCCGTGGCCAGCCCGGTGATGCCGCCGCCGACGACGGCTACCCTCATTCGCCCGCGGCCCTCCGGACCACGCCGGCCAGGGTGGCGACGAAGTCGGGGTCGTCGTTCGGCATCGGCGTGCGGGCGAAGCGCAGCCCCAGGTCGGAGGCGAGCTGTGCGGCCTCGATGTCGAGGTCGTAGAGCACCTCGAGGTGGTCGGACACGAATCCCGCCGGGCAGACCAGCACGGAGCCGCTTCGCGACCGGAGGACCTCCAAGATGTCCGGGCCGATCCACGGCTCCGGCGTCCGGCCCGCGCTCTGCCACGCGACCGACCACCGGTCGACGCCCGCGCGCTCGGCCACCGCCTGGGCCGTCTCCTCGAGTTGGCGGGGGTAGGGGTCGCCCTCGGCGATGGTGCGGGCGGGCAGGCTGTGGGCGGTGAAGACGACCTCGTCGAAGCCGCCGGCCTCCTTCACCGATCGGGCGAGGAGGTCGATGTAGCCGGGCTCGAGGTGCCAGCTCTCGACCATCGTGACGCCCGATCCGGCCCGGGCGGCGTACTCCCCGACCGACAGGCGTGAGTAGTGCGGCGCCAGCACGAGGCCGATCACCGGGTCGGTGCCGCCCAGCGAAGCGAGGCCGTCCTCGATGAACGGTGCGGCGTGCTTCATCCCGAGCTCGACGCGGAAGCCCTCGCCCAGCACGGCCTGCAGTGCATCGGCCTGGGCCCGGGTGCGTTCGAGCAGCGGTGACACGCCACCGATGGCCTCGTAGCGGCCCTGCAGGTCCGCCAGTTGCTCGGGCGTGGGGGGGCGGCCGCGCCGGATGTGGGTGTAGTACGCCTCGATGTCCTCGGGACCGGCCGGCGTGCCGTACGCCATCACCAGCACGCCGGCGGCCGGCGCGTCAGCCATGCACGAGGTCGACGACCCGCCGCAGGATGTCGGGGTCGGTCTGCGGCAGCACGCCCCAGCCGAGGTTGAAGATGTGGCCGGGGCGGCCGGCGTTGCGTTCGAGGACATCGCGCACGCCCTCGGCCGCGACCTCCCACGTCGCCAGGCATCGGGCGGGCTCGAGGTTGCCCTGCACGGCGACGGCGTCGCCGAGGCGGGACCGGGCGACGTCGAGGGGTACCCGCCAGTCGACGCCGACAACGTCCGCGCCGGCCTCGGCCAACAGCTCGAGCAGCTCGCCGGTGCCCACCCCGAAGTGGATGCGGGGCACGGCGAGCTCGGCGAGCCCCTCGAACAGCCGACGGGTCGACGGGAGCACGTAGCGGCGATAGTCGGCGGGCGCGAGCTGGCCGACCCACGAGTCGAAGATCTGCACGGCGGATGCGCCCGCCGCGACCTGGGCGCGCAGGGACGCCAGCGCGATCCCGGCCAGCGCGTCGACCAGCGCCTGCCACGTCGACGGGTCGCCGTACATGAGGGCCTTGGTGCGGGCGTAGGTCTTCGACGGTCCGCCCTCGACCAGGTAGCTCGCCAGCGTGAACGGCCCGCCGGCGAAGCCGATCAGCGGCACATCCAACTCCTTGACCAGCAGTCGCACCGTCTCGGCGACGAAGGGGATATCGGCGTCGGGCTCGAGCGGGCGCAGCCGCCGGAGGTCGTCGCACGAGCGGAACGGTTCGGCGACCACCGGCCCGGTCCCGGCTTCGAGGGTGAGGTCGATACCGATGCCGATGAGGGGCACGACGATGTCGGAGAACAAGATGGCGGCGTCCACCCCGAGGCGCCGGACGGGCTGCAGCGTCACCTCGGCGGCCAGCTCCGGGCTGCGGACGATGTCGAGCATCCCGTAGCGCCCGCGCACGGCCCGGTACTCCGGCAGCGACCGTCCCGCCTGGCGCATGAACCACACGGGCACGCGCTCGACGGGCTCGCGCCGGCAGGCGGCGAGAAACGGCGGGGCCATAGGCTGGACGTTACCTGTAGCCCTGACGCAACAGAGAGGCGGCCGGATGCGCACGACGGGCAGCGCCAACGGCGTGTTCGTGAAGGCCTACGCGGGATCGACGGGAGTGCTCGTCGCCTTCGACGTGGACGCCGAGCGGCGCAAGGGACTGCTCGGATTCGCCCTGCAGCGCAAGGAGGGCAACCAGGCCCGCGAGTGGCTGCTGGGCACGTTGCACTTCCCGGGCGTGGCCCATGACCCGGGCCAGCGCGTCCCCACGAACCAGGCCCCGGTGCAGAAGTTCCGGTGGTCGGACTACAGCGTGTTCGACGGGCGCACCTACAGCTACACCGTCCATCCCGTCTACGGGACGCCCGACCACCCCGACGTGCAGGACGGTCCGACCGTGAAGGTGCGTACTGCCTCGCTGCACGACGGCGACCACGGGGTGCTGTTCAACCGCGCCGCCGCCGCCAGCCAGGCGTTCTCCCGGAAGTTCCCCGAGGTGGAGGCCGCCCTCAACGCCGCCCGGAAGGCGGGCGAGCCCAAGCCGTCGCTGCCGCCCGAGGTGCAGGCGTGGCTGTCGCGGGGGCTCGATGACGAGATCGTCGGCTACATGGCCCGAGCCGCCGACGACACGTGGGCCCTCGACATCGCCATCTACGAGTACGAGCTGGAGAAGATCGTCGAGGCCGTCAATGCCGCCCACCAGCGGGGCGCCCGCGTGCGGGTCGTCTACCACGCCAAGAAGGGCGACCCCCAGACCCACGAGAACGAGCTGAACCTGGCGAAGCTGCCCGCCGACTGCAAGGTGGCTCGGGTCACCAGCCGGATCTTCCACCACAAGTTCGCCCTCCTCAGCCGCATCGACGCGTCCGGCGCCCGCACGCCGATCGAGGTGTTGTGCGGCTCCACGAATTTCACGCCGAACGGCGTGTACCGGCAGGCCAACGTCATCCACATCGCCCGCGACCCGATGGTCGCCGCCAGCTATCTGTCGATGTTCGAGGAGCTCTTCGACGGCGCCGATGTCGGCGTGACTCGGAAGTTCATCACCCAGAACAACCCGGTGGTGCTGGACGGCGACCCCGTGTTCGTCGGGTTCTCACCGCGGTCCAAGCAGGGCGATCTCGAGGCGTTCATCGACGTGGTCAACGCCGCGAAGCGCGATGTCCTCTTCTGCACGGCGTTCAACCTCTTCGCGCCGCTGGCCGAGGCGCTGCAGGGCGCGCCCAACGACGCGATCCTGCGCTTCGGCCTCCAGAACAGCCGCAGCACGATCACCGCCGTGCACCGCGATCGCACGGCACGCTTCGTCGCCACCGCCCTCCTCAACACCGGGCTCGAGGGCTTCCTCAAGGAGTCGCTGGCCGGGCAGGACGGGCGCATCCTCATCCATACCAAGCTGCTGATCACCGACTTCACGTCCGACCATCCGACGGTGATCTCGGGCTCGCACAACCTGTCGAAGCCGGCGTCGGAGGGCAACGACGAGAACTTCCTCGTCCTCAGCGGGGACACCGACGTGGCCGACTGTTACGGCGTCGAGCTCATGCGCCTCTACGACCACTACCGGTTCCGGTTCACGACCAAGTCGGCGGGGCCCACCAAGCCGCCGCCGTCGCTCACCCCCGACGACGGCTGGATGAGGCGCTACTTCGTCAAGAACTCGCTCAACGCCCGGGACCGTCTGTACTTCGCCGGGAGGCAGTGAAGCGCCGCCCTTGCCGGGGACACTGGATGACGCCGTGGACATGGGACAGAGCGACGAGCCGACCGACCGCGAGCGACCAACGCACCGCTTCGACCGCGACTTCTGGGACGAGCGGTGGTCCGACGTGCTTCGTGAGCAGGGGGAACAGGTCGCACAGCGGCCTCCGAACGCCTACCTGACGTCAACCGTCAGCAGCCTCGTCCCGGGCCGCGCCCTCGACGCAGGCTGCGGCCACGGGTCGGAGGCCCTCTGGCTGGCTGCGCACGGATGGCAGGTCACCGCCGTCGACTTCTCTGCCACGGTCCTGGCCCACGGCCGGTCGACCGCCGCCAGCCTCGGGACGGACATCGCCGAGCGCATCAGTTGGATCGAGGGTGACCTCGCGATATGGACGCCGGAGCCCGAAATCTACGACCTCGTGAGCAGCTTGTACGTCCACGTGGCGGGTTCAGTGGAGGAAATGGTCTCGCGACTAGCGACCGGGGTCGCGCCGAGCGGGACGCTGCTGCTGGTCGGCCACCTCCCGATCGACCCGTTGACGGGCGCCGAAACACCCGCAGCCGGCCAGGTCCAGGTGACGGTCGAGGCGGCGGCCGCAGTCCTCGACCGTCATCGCTGGGAGATGCAGATCGCTGAGGAGCGACCGAGAGCCGCAGCCGGCACCGGCTTCGACGCCGTGATCTGCGCACGACGCCGGAGGTGATGGTGCCAGCCGCGTCACGAGCGAAGCGGTAAAGCGCGCCCGGATCCTGTCCTACCCGCCGAGCCACCGCCGGACTGGCCTCTGGAGCGGTAGGCGGACGACGCGGTAGACGTCGCGTCTCGTCGGTGTGCGTGGGCGTCCTGATTCAGTCGGCCCAGTCGGCCGCGGTGATGCCGTCGAGGTGGCCGGGAGGCCACTGGACCAACTCGATGCGGTTGCCGTCGGGGTCGACCGTCCACGTCGTCAGGAACTCGCTCGAGCCGTCCGGTGATGTCGGCACCTCGGCATCGATGCCGCGGGCGGTGAGAGTCTCGATCGTGGCGTCCATCGACTCCACCTTGATGACGAAGTGGCTGAGGCCGGTGCTGGTATCGACCTGCCCGGTGGGATCGTGGACCAACTCGATGGTGACGAACTCATCGCCGGGAAGCTTGAGCATGGTGAGGTGCCCCAACCCGGTCTCGGGGACGTTGCCGACCACCTCGTAGCCAATGCCGGTGTAGAACGCGATCGACCGCTGGCGATCCGGCTCTCGTGCCACTCGGCGCGGGTCAGCGTGCCCGAGAAGACCACCTTGGGGATGTCGTTCATCACGTCTGTGTCTACGCCCGTGGTCCTAGGCCACACCGCGGCCATCGCCTCGTAGGTCGCCCCGCCATGATGTGCGTCCCGGCCTGATCTCGTCGCTCCGCCAGTAGCGTTCCGATATGGATCATCGCCGCCCAGCCGGCACCGATGAGTTCCCGGTGCACTCCACGTCTCAGCTCTCATGAGCGTCGTATGTGACATCTCGATCTCGGCCGACGGCTACTCGGCGGGCCAAAATCAAACCGAGGAGCGCCCGTTCGGGGACGGCGACATGAGCCTGCTCCACGCCTGGATGTTGGAAACGCCGGACGAGAACACGGCCGAGCGCGAGCGAATCACCGATGCCAAAGCGTTCATCATGGGGCGCAACATGTTCGGCCCGATCCGCGGCGACTGGCGCGGTGACTGGACGGGTTGGTGGGGGCCGGAGCCGCCGTACCACGCACCCGTCTTCGTGCTCACCCACTACGACCGTGATCCGGCGCCGATGGAGGGTGGCACTACGTTCCACTTCGTCACCGACGGGGTCGAGTCGGCACTGGCCCAGGCGCAGGCGGTGCCCGGTGACGGCGATGTCGCGATCGCGGGCGGCGCCTCGACCGTCAACCAGTACCTGGCGGCCGGGCTGCTCGACGAGTTGCGCCTGCACATCGCCCCGTTCACGCTCGGGTCCGGTACACGGGTCTTCGACGGCGTGCCGCCGCTGAAGCTGGAGCAGGTCTCGTCCCGTGCCGCCTCGCTGGTCACCCACGTGACGTACCGCGTGATCCGCTGAACGCGTCGCCGGCGGGCGATGGCCATCGGCCAGGAAGTGCAGAGCACCGGATCAGCCGGTGCCCGGCCCATCGGGAGTGACGATGCGCAAGCTGATCGTGAGCAACCTGATCTCGCTGGACGGTTACGCGTCCGGCCCCGGCGACGACGTCATGGCGCTGCCGTTCGACACGACGTTCAGTGACTACAACCTCGAGCTCATGCAGGCCGCGGACACCCTTGTGTCAGGCGCCACGACGTACCGCGCGTTCGTCAGCTACTGGCCCCCAGTGGCCGATGACCCGGCCCAGCCCGAAGTCGAGCGGGCCATCTCGCGCCGCCACCGTGAGCTGGAGCACCTCGTGGTCTCCGACAACCTGACTGTGGAGGAGACCGGCCCGTGGCGTGAGACCACGAGGATTGTGCGCCGGGACGACGCCGGTGACGCCATCGCCGAGGCCAAGGATGGCGAGGGCGGCGCGCTGGTGGCCTTCGGCAGCATGACGACATGGAACGGCCTGCTCGACGCCCGCTTGGTCGACGAGCTGCACATGATGGTCGGCGCCGGCGTCCTGGTCGACGGCGTTCCCGCCTTCTCGGTCCGACCGCCCGGCCCGATGCGGCTGACGAGCGCGCGGCAGCTCGGCGACTCCAACATCGCGCTGCTCGTGTACTCGCTGCGCTGACCTGCCATCACCCGCGGTCGCGGCCGACTGTTCCACCGTGAGCCGACCCTCGAGCGCACCAACCCGTCGATCTGGTCCCGCTCGCAGGCCGGCGGCCCTCCGGCTGGCCTGCTTGTCCTGGCTGCGGATTTAATCTTCACTGAACCTGGAGGTCTTCCATGAACGGAGCTCGTACGCGGTTGAGCGGGCCTGTGGTCGGTTGTCACGACGCTTGGCAGCTCGCCGAGTTCTACGCGTCGTTGCTGGGATGGAACGTCGTAGATCGGTCCGACGCCGCGCCGGGGGTGTGGGCGCTCGTGAAGTCACCGACCGGCGAACACAAGCTCGAGTTCCAGCGAGAGGAACCGTTCGTGGCCCCGGTCTGGCCGACGGTTGCCGGTCAGCAGCAGATGGGCATGCATCTGGACATCGCTGTCGACGGATTGCCGCCCACGACTGAGATGGAGCAGCGTCGCCAGCAGTTCTTCGAAGAGGTCGAGCGCGCCAAGTCGTTGGGCGCGACGGTGGCTGAGCACCAACCGCAGCCCGATCGAGTTCTCGTGATGCTCGACCCGGCCGGGCACCCCTTCTGCCTGTTCCCAGGGCAGTAAGCAACGCTGCGGCCGTGCTATCGATCCTCGACTCCGCCGGCGTCCCGTGTGGCGATGAGTTCGGATGCGCCAAGCCGTCTCACTGATATGGACCCCGAGCGTGTTACCGCGTCGACGACGATCGAGGCCTCGCCGGAGGCGGTGTTCGCCGTGCTGGCCGACCCCTCGGCCCATGT
>JBOGIC010000316.1:0-4739 GCA_050744985.1 Acidimicrobiales bacterium | reverse complement strand
CCTCCTTCTCAACTCGGTTGGTTGACACCCCGAGCCTGCCTGATGGCAGGGCCGAGGTGGAGGACCGCCACTCAAAGTTCTACGACGACCGGGGCAACCTCTTCTCAACGAGTTGCCGCATCCCTGCGCCGCTGCGTCGCGGCCACGGACGCTTGACATTCGGCGGACGCCCGATGATCCTGCTGACGAGCGAGACCTTGGCGCTCGACCTCTGTACGCCGTTCCCCAGCAGCGGCGCTTCGTGGAGGCGGAGGGGAGTAGATCCTCGAGGTCGTGAAGTTCGGCTGCCGGCCTGAGGCGGCGTCGCTGGGGGATGTTCGTCGCGGGCACGGAGGAGCCGGACGATGACCGAGCGCAAGGACTTCAAGCGCATCGAGCGGGCCCGTGCGGGCCGCACCGGCGAGAGCTACACCTCGGCCCTCCGCAACGTTCGCAACGCCCGCCCGGCGGCGGGGGCGCACGAGGAGGTTCGACCCTTGACCGTCACGCGCACGATCCCCGACATCCGGTCCACCAAGATCGTCAACACGACACGCTTCTATACGGAGCTGCTCGGTTTCGACACCCATATCGTCGACGGACGCGTCGTCTCGTTCGTCTCGCCCACCAACCCTGACGCGGAGGTGACGTTGAACCGTGACGGCTTCACGCTCCCACCCGGGTTCACCGTCGAGGTCGAGTCGGTCGACGACGTCAGCACGTTGTTCGAGCGCAGGATCGCGGCTCGCATCCGGACGATCGACGAGTTCGACCGGCGGGGAGTGCAGTTCTCGGTCCTCGACCCTTCTGGCCGGCGGGTCACCATCGCGGCGGCGTCGGACGGCGCGAGGACGGTGTCGGGCGACGAGTCCCGGGCGATCAGTCGGGTTTTCGCGGGGGTGACCACCAACGACCCTGGGGCGACGCGACGGTTCTACGTGGACTACCTCGGCTTCAAGGTCGCCTGGGACATCGAAGGGATCACGATGTTCCGGACCACGGGCGCTCAACACGCCGAGGTGATCGCCAGCGACCGGCTGGCAAACCCGGACGGCTTCGACGTCGTCGTGGGCAGCCTGGAGCGCCTCGATCAGATCTATCAGGCGGCCCAAGGCCAATCGATCGTCCTGCACCAACCCGCCGACTTCCCCGATCACGGCGTCCGGTGCTTCATGGTGCTCGACCCGAATGGCGTCGGGGTCAACGTGGCCGCTCTCCTGGAGTCGGGCCCTGGTCGGAAGGGCACGACGACGACGCCCCAGCCTGTGTTCGCGACGGAACTGGCGGCTATCTACGACCGGCGGGCCAAGGCCTTCGAGGCTCTCATCGCGCGAACGCCGGCAGAGGGCTGGTCGAGCCCGTCGCCCTGCGAAGGCTGGTCGGCGTTGGATGTCGTCGCCCACATCGTGGATTTCACCGCCAAGGTGCTGGACGAGAAGGGCGTCCCGGACGGGCCGCACTACTCCGATTTCGATGCCCCGCTGGCCGCCTTCCGGGCCACGCGGGCGGTTGTCACCCGCTTGCTTGACGACCCGACGACATCGCCGAAAGTCGCCGGCTACCTGCACTGGTCGGTGAGCTTCGATCTCCCCCAGCACGGCTGGGACCTCGCCGTGGCCACCCGCCAGGATCCGACCATGGACCCGGGCGAGGTGGAGCTGCTCTGGAGCTCGTTGAACGGGGACCCGGCGAACTGGCAGTGGCAACGCGCCAACGGCTGGTACGGGGCACCCGTGCCGGTTTCGGACGACGCGCCACTCCAGGACCGGGTCCTCGGCCTTCTCGGCCGCGACCCGCGATGGTCGCCGTCGGCCTGAGCTGCCGGCTGCGCCCGCCGGCCTCCGTGATCGGGTCCACGCAACGCCTAAGCCGTCCCCTATGTCTTCGGCTGACCCAACACCTTCTGGCGGTCGTCCGGCGCGCAGTGCTCGCAGCCGCCAAACCACCGATCGTCCGTGCTCCATGCCGGGTTCGACCACGCCATGCGAGCGTTGAGGAACTGCTCAAGCTGGGCGTTGTGCTCCCCCAAATGCACGAGTTCGTGCACCAACAGATCGCCGAAGGGCCGACCGCGCCGGGCCGGCCGAGCGACCTCCGCATCGGTGAGGTCGTCGAGCACTCGGTGCGCCTTCGTGCGCAGCGCGCCGACATAGTCGAGGAGCTGCTGGCGCGTCGGAGGTTCCTCCGGTAGGAAGTGGCCCGGCATCTGCCACGTGTCGAAGGGCGGCGGCGGGTCGGCCGGCGTGACGCCGCCGTCGAGGTAGATGTCCAGCGCGTGGAGCGCGTGCACGACGACGTTCCAGAACGCAGCGTGCAGCTGCAGGCGATCGTCATCGGCGAGATCGCCGCCCATTCCGCTCACGACCGGCCACACGTGTCGGTCCGTGCGGCGCACTCGCCACACTGGTGCGCTCCAGTGCTCGTCCGGACAGGCCTTCACGAGTTCGGCCAACTGCGCGATGGCATCGTCGTAGCGCTCCGAGAAGATCTTCGCCCAGATGCTCATGTCCGGACGCTATGACGCTGGTCGGCAGGACGTCGGTTCCTTGGGACGTGGCATGCCCAGATGCGCTGGGGCCAGCGGAAGCGCCCTGACAAGTAGAGATTCATCGCGTTGGGCTCGGCGTCCGACCGGTACGCGTGGCCTGTAAACCACTTCACTGAAGTGCGTGGGCCCTGGCGGGCGCACGGAGGAGGCCAGTGCCGGCCTCCTCGCCGCTGGCTCGCCGCTCGCTTGCGTCGTCAGGCAGCGGCAGGATGGAGCGTGACCTTCATCCACACCCGCGTGGAGATGGCGCGGCGCGACGAACTCGAACAGGTCATTCGGCGCATGCCGTCGGGCTGGGCCGTGCTTGGCGACCACCAGCTGCTGCGGGGGTACTCGCTCCTGCTGCCCGATCCCGTCGTCCACGACCTGACCGACCTTGACCGGCCGGCCCGGCTGCGGTTCCTGCGCGCATCCGACGGTCCATCAGTCACAGCCCTTCAGGTTGCCCGATCCGGGACACGAGCACGAGACGGAGCCCAGATCGCTGCCAGCCAGTGTGATCGGCATGAACCAACGCAAGCCCCCAAACGCTCGCTCGTTCCTCAGCGGCGGCACCGATTCGCGCGGCGAAAGTGCCGTTCGAGGGCACCCTGCGATGCAGCGAAAGTTGAATTGATTCGCACCTGGAGCTCACGCCGACCCCCCACGGGAACGGCACCAGCAGTGCGCTCGATGAGCCTCTGAAACCGGCCGCTTCGCCCTGGGGCCGACCTCGGGGGTGCGCCCACGGGCCTGGCAGCCGAGGTCCTAGCCTGAGCGCAGGGCGCCATACAGCGTTGGCGGGACGATTGTCGAGCTCACGAAGGACGATGTGCGGAGGGCACTGGCCGGCGTGGTCCCCGAGCGGGTGACGAAGCATCGAGTCGAGATCGGCGGCCTCGTCTATCCCGTCGTCCAAGCCTTGGAAGCCGCGTCAGGTGTCCCGCGTGGCCAAACCCGGTCCGCTCGAGCACGCGAGGTCCTCAAGGAACTTGGCTTCCGGCTGGTTGTGGTCGCTCCCCGCAACTCACGGGCAGCGCGCCGTTGAGGTGATGCACGAGTCGGGCGTCCGCGCACGCGAGGAACCTCGCCGCTCGACTGCGAGCGATCCACCTAGCCCGTCCGGAACCGCTGATCGAAGACGGCCCACTCCTCGATCCCGAGCATCGCAGCCCCACGGTGAAACGTGACGGTGAACTGATCGAGGAAACCGGTCTGGCCGGCCACTATCGGGAAGGGTGCCTGCCAATTGGGTACGAAGCCGACGTCCGTACGCCACGAGATGACCTCACTGGTGTCATGGGGAGCGTGGAGCACCAGGTCGACTTCGACGAACGCAACTTCGACGACGTGACCACCGATCCCGACCAGTGTCCGCTCCTCGCTCTGGTCCACGTCGATGCCGGCGAAGTCCGCCAACCAGTCGGCCGCGAGGACGTTCTCGGCACCGGTGTCGACCAGCGCCCATGCGGGCTCGACCAAACCAGAGTTCCCGGGCAGGCTGACGGTCACGACGGGTCGCAGCACCTCCCGGCCTCGGCGCAGCGCACCCGACTCCATGGCGTACGGGTAAAGCCACGGCAGCGGCGTTGCCACGGCCGAGATCAGCCGGGGCCGACGAACAGCGGCTCGTCCTCCCTGGGGGCGCGCATGATGGCCACGTTCCGGATCCCACGAGCCTGAATCTCCTCGTGAAGTTGATGCGGCGTCTCGGCCGCCAGCACGACTTCGTCGGTCTGCACGTCGATGGCGACGTACTTGCCGGGATATCGGTCAAGGTGCCAGTTGCGCGGCATGGACCCCATGATGCCAGTCGCGAGCGCGACAGGCGTGTTCGTTTCGTGCCCCAAGCGTGCCCCAAGCAGTGGGCAGGAGCGGTCTAAAACGGACTTCGACGGATACTACAAATGGCCTCTGAGCAGCACTTTTACCACTCCAGCCCTGGTAGCGGTAACTGCTGTTCATGCTTTGCAAGCAGGGGGTCGCCGGTTCGAGTCCGGTCGTCTCCACCGTAAAAGTCCTGGTCAGGGGCTGTTCCTTCTGTGCGAATCGCAAGTTTGCTTGAAGTCTGAGTCCACGTTGAGTTCACGCGATTCCGAGGACTGAGCCCACCGCCACAGTAGGGGTGTCACCGTCAGCACTCTCCCGAAAGCCGGTTCAGCAACAGGCCCGCGAGGCCCAGAGCGAGCGCGCGCGGCGAGTGAGCGAGGGGGAGGCCGGTGCCGGCCTCCCC
>JBOGIC010000315.1:0-2215 GCA_050744985.1 Acidimicrobiales bacterium | reverse complement strand
GACGAGATCGTCGAGATCCTCGTCGAGGTCCTCACCGCCCGGCCCGCCGCCCGCTCCGTGACCCGCCCCGCAGTGGCCAAGCGCGCCAAGCCGGCGAAGAAGGCCGCCAAGAAGGCGGCGCCCCGCTCGACCCGGAAGTAGACGCGGTTCGACATCTAGGTGCGCGAGACACCTTTCGATCCGGCTGAAACCGGGCGCGATACTGCCCACGACCCAGGCGGGAGCCCGAATGTTCTTCCTTGCACGCAGATCCAGGCGGACGGCCCAGAGGCGGGACGACCTCGAACGTCAGGCCCACGAGGAGCTCCAGGCGCGGATCGAGCGCGGCCGGCCGGCGCCCGAGGAGTGGAAGCGCACGCGACCCAGGCCGGCGTGGATCCTGCCGCACCCGATCCGGTCCCGCCCGCTCGATGTCCAGGCCGTGCGCCTGGACGTGCTTCCCCAGCCGGCGCCTCTTCCCCGCAGGGCGCCTCGGACTTCAGTCGAGCCTTGAGCACATAGCGCTCCCAGCGACGGCATTCTGGAGGTCGCGGCTTCGCCACGACGGCGAGCGCCACCGGGGGGTGGGGGTATGAAGTCGGTCCGGCGTCGATGTCGGCGGGTCGTACTGATCGGAGCCCTCGTGGGCGTGTGTGCCGCCGCCGGGTGTGGAGACGGCTCCACGACGGGCAGCGACGTCCCGCAGGTACAGGGGCCCTGCGTCACCGATTCGAACGTCGAGGGCCCGTGGTATTCGTCGGTGGCCGCCTTCGAGCACTTCGATTCGGGCCGCACGCACAACTTCAAGTGCGCGATCTTCACCGGGAACGTGCAGGCGAAGAACGACGTGGCCACGACGCCCCTCGCCGACAGTTACCCGACGCCGTACAACATGGTGGTCCGCGAACCCAGTGAGTCGTACGTGTACGGCGGCGCCTACGGCGACTTCCCGGGTGCGCCGGGAAGCTTCGTGTCGAAGGTGGACAACACCACCAACCAGCAGGTCTGGCGGACCCAGCTGGTCGATGCCACGGCGAACCCGTCGGCGTGGAACTACCCCGGCGTGGTCGGCGTCCACCGCAACGGGTTCGTGTACGTCGTCTACGGCGCCAAGCTGTCCAAGCTCGACCCGGGCAGCGGCAAGGTGCTGGCGACGGCGAACCTCCCGTACACCGGCGACGTCGGAGACGTCGCCTACAACGGGTTCAACGCGTTCACCGACGGCCGCATCGTGGCCAAGACGGTCAACCGCCAGGCGGGCTGCACCCTGCAGGGGTTCACCGCCTTCCTCCAATGCCCCGACCCCAACGCGGTGCCCAACTCGATCATCGCCGTCGTCGACCCCGACTCGATGCAGGTCGTGAGCCAGGTGCAGGCGTCCGAGCCGATCGGGGGGCGGCTGACGACGACCGAGTACGCCGGGGTCGACCGGCTCTACCTGCCGGGATCGACGAACGTGTTCCGCTACAACTGGGACGGCAAGACCATCGCCCTCGACCCGGGCTGGGGGCCCGTCAGCTACCTCAAGAGCGGCCAGACGACGGCCCCGGCGGCTGCGGTCATGGGTGAGTGGGTCGTGCTGCAGACCAACGGCCTCCCGGCCAGCACCCCGCTGAGCGTCGTGGCCATGCGCCAGTCCGACGCCACGGTCTCGGAGGTGCAACCGTTCAAGAGCCACAACCCCAAGGCCGAGTCGTTCCTCCCGTCGATGATCACGGTCGACCCGGAGAACAACCGCATCTTCACCATGGACGCCGGCGTCGGCAAAGCCGGGGGCTTCAGCCTCGATCCGGCGACGGGGAAGATGAAGGAGCTGTGGACGCAGGACCAGCGGACCTTGAACTTCTCGACGCTCATCGGGCCCACCGACCAGCGGGTGTTCATCGCCACCGACGTGCCCGTCAAAACCGTGAAGGGCCTCTCGGACTACACGACCGAGGCGATCGTGTTCCGCAACGCGGCCACCGGCAAGGAGCTCGGCCGCTCGCAGCAGATGCCGAAGATGACCTCGGGCGCGCTGGTGACGCCGAGCGTCGACGGGCACATCTACTACCTCGGGCTCGCCGGCCAGATCTCCCAGGTGAAGGTCAGCCGCCGCGGCGTGTGAGCTCCGACGCCAACCGCAGGAACGGCTCCATCGCATCGGGGTTGGCCATGGCGTCGGGACTGGCCGCCCGTTCCCACGCCTCGCCCGACAGCACCCGCTTCACCGGCACCTCGAGCTTCTTGCCGTTGA
>JBOGIC010000314.1:0-1695 GCA_050744985.1 Acidimicrobiales bacterium | reverse complement strand
GTTCTCGACGGTGCGGATGGCCGACCTCATCGTCGTGCTGCACGAGGGCCGCATCGAGGAGCTCGGCACCCACGACGAGCTGCTGGCCGCCGGGGGGCGCTACGCCGAGCTGTTCCGGCTTCAAGCGTCCCGGTACTGACCCCCGCGTACAGCGAAACCGGCCTCCGTACAATCGGGCCGGTTTAGTCCGCGGAAAAAGGGTCTCAGACCCCCAATGGCGCGGTTCAAACCGTCTTTTTGATCAGCTCCACGCGCTGGGCGACGGCGTTGGGGTCGTCGCCCTGCTGGTCGAGGAGGGCGAGGCGATCGCGTTCGGCCTCCTCGGCGGCGCCGGTCTCGGCCGCCGCCAGCCGGGCCTCCGCCCCCTCGGCCACCAGCCGCTCCGCCTCCTCCACCAGGGCCTCGACCATCTGGGCCTCGGGCACGACGCGCACGACCTGGCCCTGGACGAACAGGTGCCCCTTGCCGCGGCCGGCGGCGATGCCCAGGTCGGCGCCGCGCGCCTCACCCGGCCCGTTCACCACGCACCCCATCACCGCCACCTGGATGGGCAGGTTGCGCTGGGCCAGCGCCGCCTGCGCCTCCTGCGCGACCCGGATCACGTCCACCTCGGCCCGCCCGCACGAGGGGCAGGCGATGAGGTCGACGCCCTTGCGTTCGCGCAGCCCCAGCGCCTCCAGGAGCTGGCGGCCCATCTTCGCCTCTTCGACCGGGTCAGCGGTCAGCGAGTAGCGGATCGTGTCGCCGATGCCCTCGGCCAGCAGCGTGGCGATGCCGGCGGTGGCCTTGACGATGCCGGCCGGCGGCGGGCCCGCCTCGGTGACGCCCAGGTGCAGCGGATGGTCGGTGACCTCGGACAGGGCGCGGTACGCCTCGATCATCAGCGGCACGCTCGACGCCTTGACCGAGATCTTCACGGCGTCGAAGCCGACCTCGTCGAAGTAGGCGAGCTCCCGCTGGGCCGACTCGACCATGGCCGCGGCGGTGGCACCGCCGTACTTGTCGTACAGGTCGGGGTCGAGCGAGCCGGCGTTGACGCCGATGCGAATGGGCACGCCGCGCGCCTTGGCCTCCTCGGCCACCAGCTTCACCTGGTCGGCCTTGCGGATGTTGCCCGGGTTCAACCGCAGGCAGTGCACGCCGGCCTCCAGCGCCGCCAGCGCCAGCTTGTACTGGTAGTGGACGTCGGCCACGATCGGCACGGGCGAGCGCGGCAGGATCTGGGCCAGCCCCACCGCCGCCTCCGGTTCGTTGCACGTCACCCGTACGATGTCGGCCCCCGCCCCGGCCAGGGCGTAGATCTGGGCCAGCGTGCCGTTGACGTCGGCCGTCTTGGTCGTCGTCATCGACTGGACGCTGATGGGCGCGCCACCACCGACGGGCACGGAACCGACGTGGATCCGGCGTGTCACCCGTCGAGTCACGGGCCCGGTGACGATCATTTGAACGGGTTGTTCACCGGGTTGACGATGTCGAGCCAGATCGAGGTGACGCCCAGCAGCAGCATGAACATGACGACAGCGGCGGTGACCGGCAGGAGCTTCTTCATGTCGGCGCGGTAGGGCGCTTTGCCCTTGCGCGACCGCAGCCGCTCGTAGGTCGCGACCGCGATGTGGCCCCCGTCGAGGGGCAGCAGGGGCACCAGGTTGAGCACGCCGAGGAAGACGTTCAGCAGCACGAGGATGCTCAGGAACT
>JBOGIC010000313.1:0-3749 GCA_050744985.1 Acidimicrobiales bacterium | reverse complement strand
CCCCCGTGTCATGGCCAACCCTTCCTCCCACGCCGCCGAGAAGGCCTCGTCGCCGAGGGCATCCCGAGCCGCCGCCAGATCCGCCTCCCGCTCCTGGTCGGGGCCATACGGCGAGAGCGTCCGCGCTGCCTGCGCCGCGCCGGCGAGCCTCGCCGCGGCGCGCGCATCCTCCCGGTCGGCGGCGAGCCCAACGAGAACGTCGAGCGCTGCGGCTTCGAGGCTGCCCATGTCGATCCCCTCGTCGCGCGGGATCGCTTCCCGGACAAGGGCGCGGGCCTCCTCGCGGCGACCTTCCGAGCGTGCGACCCGAGCGAGGAACACGAGGCCCCGCGCCTCGCCGTGGCGGTCGCCGGTTTCCTGCGAGATCGCCCGCGAGCGGTTGATGCAGTCCCGCGCCCGTGCGAAGTCGCTCTCGCGGCGGGCCAGCTCTCCTTCCAGGCTGAGGCTGAACGCGTTCCACCACTCGTTGTCCAGGGCTTCGACGGCGGCACGGCTCTCGGCGAGCAGGCGCCGGGCCTCGTCGAGCTCGCCCTGGCCCAACGCGATCTCGGCCAGGTCGACGGACGCCTCCGCCACCTGCGGCGTGTTGCCCAACTCCCGTTCGATGGCCATCCGCTCGCGGTGCAGGTCCCGGGCGGCGCCGACCTCGCCGCTGCGCAACGCCAGGAATGCCACGTAGCGCGCCGATGCGGCGATGCCCTGCTTGTCGCCGAGTTCCCGGCGGATGGCCAGGCTCTCCTCGTGCCGGGCCCGCGAGCCCTCGATGTCGCCCGGGTAGAAGCGCCAGAGCGCGCCGAGGTTCTCCAGCGCGAGAGCCTCACCGAACCGGTCGCCCATGCGCCGGTAGCACTCGCGCGCCTCCTGGTAGTAGGCCGCCGCCTCGGGCCCCGCCTCGTCGGTCGGACGGTCGCGGTACATGAACGAGTACTGCGCCACGACGCCCAGGTTCATCAGCGAGGCGGCCGTCATGCGTTCGAGCCCGAGCTCGCGGGCGATCGCCAGGTTCTCCTCGAACAGCGTTCGCGCCGTCTCGAGGTCTTTGTGGGCCACCGCCAGGTTGGCCAGCCCGTGCAAGGCGGTGGCGGCGCCGAGCCGGTCGCCCAACGCCCGCCGGATCACGAGGCTCTCCTCGTAGAGCGCCCGGGCCGACGAGTAATCGCCCTGGCGCTGGGCGAGCACGGCCGCGGCATTGAGCGCCTTGGCCCGCAGCGCCGGCGGTGCGGCCTCGCGCCCGGCGAGCGCCTCCAGCCGGGCGCGGCCCTCCCCAAAGAACCCCCGGATCTCCCAGAACCGCACCAGCGACGCGGCCAGACGCAGCCCTTCCTCCAAGTGGTCGAGGGTGGCGGCGTGATCGAGCGCGGCGCGCACGTTGTCGTGCTCGTCGTCGAGGACGGCGAGCCAGCGGGCCTGCTCACCCCCCTCCAGCCTGCTTTCGGCCGCTTCGGCCAGGGCGAGGGCCCACGCCAGGTGCCGGTCCCGCGCCGTGATGCGCTCGCCGGCCGCGTCGAGTTGCTCACCGGCGTACTGCCGCAGCGTTTCGAGCATGCGGTAGCGGACCCGATCGGTCGTTACGAGCGACTTGTCGACGAGAGCACTCAGCCCGTCGAGGATCTCGCTGTCCGGCTCGCCGCCGACGGCCTCGGCGGCGGCGAGGGTGAAGCCGCCGGCGAACACCGACAACCGGGCGAACAGGGACTGCTCCGCTCCCGGCAGGGCGGCGAAGCTCCAGTCCACCGCCGCCCGCAGCGTCTGGTGCCGGTCCGGAGCGGCACGGGGGCCGCCCACCAGAAGGCGCAGACGGTCGTCCAGCCGCCCGGCGATCTCGGCGACCGAGAACGCACGGGTGCGGGCGGCCGCCAGCTCGATGGCCAGTGGGATGCCTTCTAGTTGCGCGCAGATCCGCTCGATGTCCGGTATCGAGGCGGTGATGTCGAGGTCGGGAACAGCCGCTCGCGCCCGGTCGCAGAACAGCTGCACGGACGCCGCCGGCGAGAGGCCGGGCACCGCCCATGTCGTCTCGCCCGGTACGCCGACGGGCTCGCGGCTCGTCGCCACGATGTGCAGCCGGGGACAGGCCCGCAACAACGAGTCGGCCAGCGCCGCCGACGCCGCGATCACGTGCTCGCAGTTGTCGAGGACGAGGAGCAGGTGGCGGTGGCCCAGGTGGCGCGCCAGCGCCCCGGCCGGATCGCCGGCCGCCTCGGGTACGCCCAGCACCGACAGCACCGCGGGGCCGACCAGTGACGGGTCGGAGAGGCTCGCCAGCTCGACGAGCCAGGCGCCGTCACCGTAGGAGTCGAGCAGCTCCTCGGCGACGCGCAGAGCGAGCCGGCTCTTGCCCACGCCACCGGGGCCCGTCAGTGTGAGCAGTCGCGTCGAGGCGAGCAGGACAAGCAGCTGGGCGACCTGGTCCTCACGACCGACGAAGCTCGTGCGACGAGCGGGCAGATTCGTCGCGACCGCCACGGGCGCCGGCTCGTCCGCCAGCAGCTCGACGTACAAGCGCTCCGTCTCCGGTGACGGGTCGACGCCCAACTCGTCGGCCAGCCGTTCCCGGCACCGCGTGTACGCCCGGAGCGCGGCCGCCCGGTTGCCGGCCCCGGCCAGCGCGGTCATGAGCCGCTGGTGCGCCGGCTCCTGCAGAGGCGCCAGCGCGACCGCCTCCTCGGCCGCAGCGATGGCGGCGGCGTGGTCGCCACACGCGGACGCCGCCCCGGCCAGAGCCTCGAGCGCCCGCACCCGGAGTGCGTCCACCTCGGCCTGTCGGCGCTCGACCCAGGTGCCGGGCGCGCCGGGGAGGAAGCCCCGTGCGAGGATCTCGACGGCGCCCTGCGCCGCCGTGCGTGCCTCGTCGGGCCCCTCCCGCTCGGCCCGCTCCACGGCCGAAACGGCCTCCTCGAAGTCGATCACCACGCCCTCGGGCAGCTGCAGCTGGTAGCAGCCGAATTCGCTGCGGATCACGCCCGCACCCGAGAGCGTCGTGCGGACACGGGACACGACTCCGCGCAGCGCCGACTCCCACGTCGCGGGGAGATCTTCGCCCCACAGGACGTCCGCCAGCTCGTCGCGTGGCACCGGCCGGCGCCGCTCGATCGCCAGGTAGGCCAGCGCCGTCCGCCCCAGGCCGCCGAGGCGCGCGTCGTCGACGGCTATCCCGTCGACCTCGACGGCCAGACGGCCCAGCAAGCAGATCCTCACCGCCGATGCCATGCCGCCGTATCGTCCCACTCCGGTCAGGGCGGGGCTCGCCGATGTCGCCACCGGTTGTGGTACCCGCACGCCAGCCGTCCGTTGGCTTGCGTCGTCAGCCCTCCCGCCGCCCACGGCTGCACGTGGTCGACCTCGCAGTGCTGAGCCGGCGCCTCGCAGAACAACGAGTAGCACTCCCGGTCCCGCACCTCGATCGCCCGCCGCGTCGCCCCGTCGAAGAACCGCCGCCGTACGCCCACGCCCATGACCCGGTCGGGCCCGTCGAACACGACCCGCTCGACCCAGCTCTTCTCGAGCAACCGCAGCACCGAGCCCGGGCTTACAACCGTGCCGACGGCAAGCTCACACACCCGCCCGCCCATGGTCGGGTAATCCACCAATACGGTGACCAGCGGCACGGGCATCCGGGCGCCCTCAGGCACCGCCCCGGCCCGGCGAGCCATCTCGACCAGCGCATCGGCCCGCCGCTGCGCCGGGGTGCGCGCCAGGTCGGTGGCCCGCACGCCCTCGCCCACCCGCGCCCGGGCCTCGGCCCAGTC
>JBOGIC010000312.1:0-7370 GCA_050744985.1 Acidimicrobiales bacterium | reverse complement strand
GGGCCGGCCGACCCGGCGACGGGCCCGGCCAGCGAGGGGGTCGTGACCACGGCGGACGGCGGCGTCTCGGGTGCGGCGGCGGGCGTGGCCCCGCCGGGGAGCGGCGTCGCAACGGTCTCCTCGCCGGTCAGCGACTGGCGTGCCCGCTCGATCCGCCCCAGCAACTCCATGCCCGACCAGTTCTCGACCTCGACGCGCCGCAGGCGGAGCAGGTCCTGGTCGCCGGTGAGGAGCGGCACCGTATCCTGGTCGTCCTGCTGGAAGGCGACCGGGTACAGGCGGGCGACCTCCTGGCGGAGCACCTCGGCGATGGCCGGGTCGTTGGTGCGGTCGGCGCCGTAGGCCCCGAAGGGATACGCGAACGCCAGCGGGCGGCGGCCGGTGTGCTTCTCGATCGCCTCGCTGGCCTTCGCCAGGTCTTCGCGGATGCGGGTGCGGTACTCGTCGAGCGACTCACCCGACGCGAGGCTGGTGAGGGCGGGCAGCGAGCCGCCCCCCGCGGCCTTCTGCTCGCGGTGCGAGCCGGTCGTGTGCGACTGGATGTCCCAACGGCCGGAGGCGGCGTAGCCCTCGATCTTGTCCCACGAGGCGTAGTAGACGCCGGGCTTCGACGCCGCACCGGCGATGACGAACATCGTCGCCGACATGCCGGCTTCGCGCAGGAGCGGGTCGGCGAACATCATGGCGTCGGTGCGGCCGTCGTCGAAGGAGATCATGACGGCGTTGGGCGGCAGCGGCGCGCCACCGCTGAACGCGTCGGCCACCTGGGCGGCGGTCACCATGTTCATGCCCGCGGCCTTCAGGACGGCCAGGTGCTCACCGAAGCGCCGGGGCGAGATGACGAAGCCGCCCTCGGCGTCGGACGACCCGAGCCCGTGGTAGGCGAGGGCCATGACCGCGCCCTGGTACTGCGGCGCGGCTGCGGCTGCCGCCGCCCGCTGCCCGGCCGACAGGTCCGGGAGGTGCGGCGGCGAGATGGCGACGAGCACCCGGTCCCGGACGAGGCGGCCTTCGGGCGTCAGGGTCATGTAGGCGACGAACGGGAGCAGCGAGAGCGGCAGGACGATCAGGCTGATGATCATCTGCCGCAGGTGCGCGGGCTCGGCCGTCGTGGGCCCCGCGGTCTCGGTGGACGGGAGCGGTCGGGCGGTCGGGGCCGGGCGGGCCGGCCGTTCCAGAAGGGGTGTGAACGCGCTCATGCCGCCACCCCGAACGGCCGGGTGCCGGTGACGCGGGCGACTTCGGCGGCGTCGGCCGAGGGCAGCACCATCACCCGGCTCTGGTCGATGGCGGCGTGCTCGACGGTGGAGGCCCGCGTGCCCCACCGCGTGTCGCGCATGGTGAAGATGCCCCAGTAGGTCTGGAACACGAGCACGCTCATGTACAGGCCCACGAACGTCATGCCGTGGTACCAGAGGCCGTCGTGGCGCTTGTAGGCGTAGTACAGCGAATACAGCAGGGCCATGGCGTAGGTGCCGATGATGTAGAACCACAGGCCGCCGGGCGAGCCGCCGACGAGGCGTCCACCGACGGCGTGGAGCACCACCCACGGCGCCAGGAACGGGAAGATGATCGAGGCGTAGGTGAAGACGGCCGCGATCGGGTTCTTGCGCCAGAAGTACCGCACCACCTGCATCGACTCGCGCAGCCACGACTTCTTCCACCGCAGCTGCTGGCGGAAGAAGACCCGGGGCCGCTCCGGCACCATCGTCTCGGCCCGCGCCGTCGACTGGTACACGACGCGGTGGCGGTCGAGGATGCGGTTGGTGAGCGCCCGGTCGTCGCCGAAGGTGGCGGGACGGCCGAGGAACTTCTGGAACTCCCACCCCTCGAGCAGGGGTAGCACCGTGCTCCGGCGGTAGGCGGCGCAGCACCCCGACGCGCACGTCACCGTCCCGGAGAGCATCGACTCGGTGCCCTTGATGACGCGGAAGGCCGAGTAGTACCGGACTTGCTGCATCTTCGTCATCCAGTTGACCGTGGAGTTGCGCACGTCGGCGTGCCCCACGACCGCCCCCACCCGGGCGTCGGAGAACGGCTGCACGATGGCGGTGACGGCGTCGGCGTCGAGGTAGGAGTCCGAGTCGACGAACAGGAGGACGTCCCCCTTGGCCCGGCGGATGCCCTCTGCCATCGCACCCCGCTTGCCGTAGTTGCGCCCGAGGTCGATGGCGTACAGCTGGGGCCAGCGCTCCTTGGCCTCGAGGATGCGGTCCCACGTCCGGTCGGTCGAGCCGTCGTTGACGGCGATGACCTCGGTGAGGTGGGCGGGGTAGTCGATGCCGATGCACGAGGCGATCGTCCCGACGATCCCCTCCTCCTCGTTGAACGCCGGGATGATGATCGACACCGTCGGCCGGAAGCCCCGGTCGGGGACGGGCCGGTAGAACAGGCCGAGCAGGAACCGGCCGAGCACGTAGATGACGACGGCGATCGAGTAGGCGGCGAACAGCGGGTCGCTCGCCAGCGTGGCGAAGGTCAGGTCCTTCGTCAGCCAGATGAAGCCGAGGATGGCGACGGCGTAGACGATGATGACGGCCTTGAGCACGCCGCGGAGGACCGGCGCCATCACAGGCGGATGACGGAGTCGGAGCGGATGGTGCGGGTGACGCCCGTGGCGTCGAACACCAGCGGGGCGGTCCGGGCGACTGCCTCGTAGTCGATGCCGGGGTGGGGCGTGAGGATGATCACGCAGTCGGCCGTGTCCAGGTCGACGGCGTCGAGCGGGGCCGAATGGAGCACCCGTTCGTCATCGGGGGCGGGGCCGGTCGCGGCGTCGCCGGCGCGCCGGCGGCTGATGTTGACCGACGCGACGTGGGGGTCGTGGTAGACGCAGTCGGCCCCGCCGTCCACGAGGTGGTGGAGCACGGCCAGCGCCGGCGACTCCCGCACGTCCTCGACGCCGGGCTTGTAGGCGAGGCCCAGGACCACCAGGCGAGCCCCCCGCAGCGGCTTGCCCGCCCGGTTGAGCGCCTCCCCGATGCGAGCGGCCACGTACGCCGGCATCCGGTTGTTCACCGAGCGGGCGTGCTGCACGAAGCCGATGCCGAAGCCCAGCCGCTGCTCGACCCGCCACGACAGGTAGCTCGGGTCGATGGCGATGCAGTGGCCGCCCACGCCGGGGCCGGGCCAGAACGGCAGGTAGCCGAACGGCTTGCTGGCCGCCCCGTCGAGCGCCTCCCATATGTCGACGCCGATGGCCGGGGCGATGGTGGCCAGCTCGTTGACGAGGGCGATGTTGACCTGCCGGAACGTGTTCTCGATGAGCTTGGCCATCTCGGCGTTCCGCGGTGACGAGAGGGGGACGACCTGGTCGACCAGCGCCGAGTAGAAGCCGACGGCCACCTCGCTGTCGGCCGGCCCTACACCGGCCACGAACTTGGGGGTCTCACGGAGGGACCGACCGTTGCCGGGGTCGATCCGCTCGGGGGAGTAGGCCAGCGCGAAGTCGAAGCCGGCGACCAGCCCACGCGACTCGAGGATCGGCTGCACCAGCTCCTCGGTCGTTCCCGGGTACGTGGTCGACTCGAGGACGACGAGCTGGCCCGGCCGTATGACCTCGGCGATCTGCTCGGCCGCGGCGCGGACCATGCTGATGTCCGGGCCGCCATCGCGCAACGGCGTCGGGACGGCGATGACGATGACATCGGCGGCGAGCAACACCCGGTGGTCGGTCGTGAACTGCACCTGGGCGAGGTCCGCCAGTTCGTCGTCGGTGACGTCGGTGACGTAGGAGCGGCGGCTGCGTAACGACTGGATCTTGGCGGTGTCCACGTCCACACCGATGAGCCCGAAGCCCTCGTTCCCGGCGGCGACCAGGACCGGGAGGCCGACGTAGCCGAGCCCGACCACGGCAACCGTCGCCGTGCGTGCCTCTATCCGGGCGGCGAGGTCGGTCAGGGACCGCCAACGATCAACCCGCGTGGAAGAGGAGGCGTCAGTTCGCGTGGCGGCGTCCGAAAGCGCTGGTGGTGCTTCCAGCGCCGGGGATAGAGGAGGCGAACTGACGCCTCCTCTTGCCTCACTTGTTCGTTGGCGGGCCCTCAGCGCTGACAGGTCGACCGGTTTCGAGACGTGCGTCGAGGTCATCGAGGGCCTCCCGGAGGCGTTGTGGGTCAGGCGTCCGCTTGAGTTGTGTCGGCGCGCGACCCCACCGTCCTTGAGTAGGTCGATCGGCCCATTCAGCCGAGCTGCAAGCGGTACCGCACCTGGCGGAGGACGAAGCCGGGCCGCTGGTCCTCCTTCACAGCGCCGTCGCCGGCCCAGCCCTCACGCTCATAGAAGCGCCGCGCGCGGCCGTTTTCCTCGAGGACCCATAGGACCGCCTCGGCGAACCCGAGCTCCTTCAGGTGTCGCACGGCGGCGTGGAGGAGCGCCGTCCCGATGCCGGTGCCCCAGGAGGCCGGGGCCACGTTCAGCATCCGCACCTCGCCCGTCGCCGATCCAGGGGCGCTGCGGTCGTCGCCGACGGCCGCGATCCCGACGATGCCCCCCGCGTCGTCCTCGGCGACGAGAATGACGGCATCGGCACCTTCCGACAGCTCCCGCCGCCAGCGCCCCGCCTGCTTCGCGGCCGAGAACGACGCCAGGTAGTCGTCGGGCATGATCCCGCGGTAGGCCGACTGCGACGCCGAGGCGTGCACCCGGCCCATGCCGTCGGCGTCGTCGACCGTCGCCGGCCGCACGGTCGTCATCGGCCGGCCGCGTGACGTCGCCGCAAGTCGGTCGCAACCGCCGGCTCTGGGACGGGATGAGCGGGTGGTACCAGGAGAAGCACGGTCCCCAGCTCAACACGCAACCGCTCGCCTGGGGCGTGTGGGCGATCCCCGAGGCCGAGGTGCGCGCCCTCGGGGACGTCGCCGGCAAGGTCGTGCTCGAGCTCGGCTGCGGCGGCGGCCAGTGGTCGATGTTCCTCGCCGACGCGGCGGCGCGCCCCATCGGCCTCGACCTCTCGGCTGAGCAGCTCGGCGCCGCCCGGCGGCTGAGCGGCCGGCGGTTCCCCGTGGTCCACGGTGACGCGGAGCGTGTGCCGCTCCGCGACGCGTGCGTCGACGTGGTGGTCTCCGACCACGGTGCCATGAGCTGGGCCGATCCGTACCGCACGGTGCCCGAGGTGGCCCGGGTGCTGCGACCCGGCGGCCGCCTGGCGTTCAACACCGGCACCCCGTGGGTCAACGTCTGCCACGACGGTGGCGATGGCCAGGCCACGGAGCGGCTGGTCAACGACTACTACGGCCTCCACCGGGTCGAGGAGGGGGACGGCGCCGCCACGTTCACCCTCGGTTACGGCGACTGGGTGCGCCTGTTCCGGCAGCACGGGCTCGCGATCGA
Organism: Acidimicrobiales bacterium; assembly: GCA_050744985.1. GTDB lineage: Bacteria > Actinomycetota > Acidimicrobiia > Acidimicrobiales > AC-14 > JBOGIC01. Next base: position 2,039 of record JBOGIC010000312.1, on the reverse strand, counting down.
GGACTACATCGAGCTCCGCCCGCCACCGGGCGCGTCGACGCTCTACGACGCGTACGTGTCGGCGGAGTGGGCGCGCCGCTGGCCGGCCGAGGCGATCTGGGTCGTCACCCGCGCGTGAGGTCGCATCACTCGGCCCACCGACTGTCGCGGGATCGAGGGCGCCGAGCAGCGTGCCGTCGGGCGTGGTGACCAGCTGCCCGGCCGCCCCCTCGTCAACATCACCCAAGGGGACGCTGGGCCGGATCGTGCTGGGGACGAGGTCCATGACATCCAGCACGGTGTCATCCGGTTCGGCGTTCTGAAGCCGCTTGGCGTCGACCTCCCCGACCACGGTGCCATTGCCGACGACCACGGCGGCGCGGTCCGGCACCCGATCGCGTACGGCGCCGACCGGCTCGTCGGGCCGGCACGTGGGAACGTCGACCAGCGCGTCTCCGACGTAGGGCCCGCGCTCACCCTCGACGGGCAAGCCCCACCGGGTCGAAGCCGTACCGCTCGAGCAGGCACGCTGCCCGGTAGCTGAGGTCTCAGAGGTTGTCGAAGCAGTAGACGACGACGGGTCGCCGCCGATCCAGCTCGCGGGCCGCCCGCACCTCGGTCAGCTCCCACGCCGGGATGTGCACCGCATCGGGCAGGTGCGCGGCCTCGTACTGCGTGCGCTCGAGCACCTCGACGACCTGCGCGCCCTCGTCGAGCAGCCGCCGGACCTGGTCGCGATCGATGGTCGCGGGCACGGTCGAGTCCTTCCCCGTCTGCGCCCGCGACGAACGGTCAGGGGAGGGCGGCGACCACCAGATTGTCGAAGGCGAGCTCACCCGTCCGCGAACCGGCCGCGAGGCCGGCCTGGCCGGGGCCCAGGCCCGCGGGGTCGTTGGCGATACCGACCTCGCGGCCGTTGATGGACAGAAGGAGTGTGGTCGTGGCGCCACCGACGCAGTCGAGCCGGAGGTGGAAGACAAACGCCCCCGGCTGGACCGCGGTGAAGTCGGGCGAGCGCCCGCGGGCCAGCGTACGGGAGACATACGGCGAGCCGATCGTCGAGCGGTCGAGGCTCCAGGAGCCGTCCGAGCTCACCCGCGCCCGGTACAGGTCCGACCCGAGCCCCATCGACCGGCAGAACAGCCCGAACCAGTTGTCCGGCTCGCCCGACACGTTCTGCACGTCGACCTCGATGCGCAGGTTCGGGGTCTGCTCGATAGCGGTGTGCTCGGGCGCTTCTTCCGGGACGTGGGTGTACACGTCGAAACTGCCCGTGAACCGCTCGCGGTACCTGCCGTCGATCGTGACCGTGTGGGTGTCATCTCCCCCGGCTCGGAACACGCGGTCGCTCGAGAAGTCGTCGCGGAAGATCACACGCGGTGCGAGGGTCGTGGACGTCGTAGCGGCGAGACTCGTCGGCGGGGCCGCTCCCTGGCCGCTCCCGTCCTGGCCGATCACGGCGAGGGCGGCGGCGTCGCCGATCAGCACCAGGGCGATGAGCATGCCGACGATCCGATGCGCGACCCACGACCCTTGCACGGGCCGAGGATATCAAAGGGTACGAAACATCATACGACGCCCTTCGACGGTCGAGCCGGCGATCGTGACCGCGATCACCCAGACGTGGAAGACCGCACCGGGGAGGATCTCCGCCACCGGCGCGATGTCGCGGGCCGAAAGGGCGAACCCGAAGAGGCACGCCGCGACCTCGGCCCAGAACAACCCGTAGGTGAGCCGGCGCCATGGGCGTCCCGGCTGCGCGGCCGCGAAGCGCCACATGAGCAGGGGCAAAGAGGCGCCCAGCGCCAGGGCGCTGACGGTGTGAATGCGATGCAGGGTGGCGTCCCCGCCGATGGGCACGAAGGCCGCGACGCCCTGGCCGGCGAGCCCGGCGAGCATCGCCACCGAGAACCCGGGGGACACCGGGTACTGCGACCGCACGTACCCGTGGAAGACAGTCAGCAGGATCGCCGGCACGGCCAGCCCGAGCGTGAACAACACGGCCGACTCCGGCCGGCTCCCGAGATGGCTCAGCGGGTAGGCGCCGAGGAGGTCGAACT
>JBOGIC010000311.1:0-2394 GCA_050744985.1 Acidimicrobiales bacterium | reverse complement strand
CGCCCGGATCTCCCATCGCCGGCACACGTCGAGCACGGCGGCGAGGTCGTCGGGCCGGACGATGGCGAGCATCCGCTCCTGGGACTCGCTGGTCATGACCTCCGCCGGCACCATGCCCGGCTCGCGCCGGGGCACGGCGGACACGTCGACGTCCATCCCCATGCCCCCGCGCGACGCCGTCTCGCTGGTGGCGCAGCTGAGGCCGGCGCCGCCCAGGTCCTGGATGCCGGTGACCAGCCCGGCGTCGTACAGCTCCAGGCAGGCCTCGATGAGGCGCTTCTCCTCGAACGGGTCGCCGACCTGCACGCTGGGCCGCTTCGCGTCATCGCCACTGTCGCTGAACCCGGCCGACGCCAGCACGCTCACGCCGCCGATCCCGTCCCGCCCGGTGGACGAGCCCAGCAGCACCGCGAGGTTGCCCTCCCCCTCCGCCCGCGCCAGCAGGAGGTGGTCGGTGCGCAACAGCCCGAGGCACATGACGTTCACGAGCGGGTTGCCCGTGAAGCACGGGGCGACGCACACCTCGCCGCCCACCGTCGGCACGCCGACCGAGTTGCCGTAGCCCGAGACGCCGCTCACCACACCCTCCAGCACCCAGCGGTTGCGCGGCTCGTCCAGCGGCCCCACGTGGAGGGAGTCGAACAGCGCCATGGGCCGGGCACCCATCGTGAAGATGTCGCGCAGGATGCCGCCGACGCCGGTGGCCGCGCCCTGGTAGGGCTCGATGGCCGAGGGGTGGTTGTGGCTCTCGATCCGCACGGCGACCGCGATGCCGTCGCCGGCGTCGATGACACCCGCGTTCTCGCCCGGGCCGACCAGCACCCACGGTGCCTCGGTCGGCAGCCGGCCCAGGTGAACCCGCGACGACTTGTACGAGCAGTGCTCCGACCACATCACCGCGTACATGGCCAGTTCGAGCTCGTTGGGCTCCCGCCCGAGGATCTGCGCGACGGCCGCCGCCTCGTCGTCGGTGAGGCCGAGGGCGCGATGCAGCGGAATGGTCGGGGACGGAGCCGTCACGTCGGCCACGCTACCGGCCCCGTGAAGCGGACGTGCGACGTTCGCCGGTGGCAAATGGCCTGGGTCTACAGAACTTGATATTTCGCCGACGAGGGGCCAGAATCATACAAATGCCTGCCAAAAAGAAAACAAGAAGCCCCATGTCCGACTCCCACAAGGCGGCGCTGGCAGAGGGGCGGGAACAGGGAAGGGCGGTACGCCGCTACCTCGAAGCACTCGAGGCGCACAAGCCGAAGAGGGGACGCAAGCGCACCCCGGAGTCGATGCAGAAGCGCCTCGCCGTGATCGACGAGCGTTTGGCCAATGCCGATCCCCTGACCCGCTTGCACCTCGTCCAGGAGCGGATGGACCTCGAGGCCGAGCTGTCCGCCACCGACGACGGCGTCAACCTGCAGGAGCTGCAGGACGCATTCGCCGCCGCCGCCGAGCCATACGGTCGGCGCAAGGGCATCACCTACAGCGCCTGGCGCGAGCTCGGCGTCGACCCCTCGGTGCTCCGCTCCGCCGGCATCCGCCGAGGTGGCGACAGCACCTGAAGCCGGCTGCTTCCATCAGTGCGCTCGGCTGGACGCACCGGTGGAAGCAGTGGTTTCCCCCAACAGGCTCGACCAAAGCGGGAGTCCCGCCTGAGAGCCCAGTGGGTCACACGCGCGCTCGGGGTGCGGCATCAGGCCCACGACATTGCCGTCGGCGGAGCAGATGCCGGCGATGTCGTCAATCGAACCGTTCGGATTGTCGACGTAGCGCAGGATCACGCGCTCGTCGCGTCGAAGTTCAGCGAGGGTGTCCGGCGGGCATGTATACGCGCCCGAGAAATGGTTGATCGGGAGGTCCAGCACGGTCCCCGGTTCCACCGACCGCGTCAACACCGACCGGCTTGATTCGACGCGTGTATTGACCGTCGTACACAGGAACTTGAGGCCCTGGTTCTGACGTAGCGCGCCGGGCAGCAGGCCCGCCTCGGTCAGCACCTGGAACCCGTTGCAAATGCCGACGACCGGCCCGCCGTCGGCGGCGAACTTGGCCACTGCCTGCATGACAGGCGAGAACCGGGCAATGGCGCCGGGCCGCAGGTAGTCCCCGTGGGCGAAGCCGCCGGGAACGATCACGGCGTCGACGCCGGCGACGGTGTCGTCGCCGTGCCAGAGGAGCTCGGCGTCGCCACCGAGATGACGAACTGCTTCCATGGCGTCCTGCTCGCAGTTCGAACCCGGGAACAGGATGACTCCGACCTTTGCCGTCACGCCTTCTCCATCGTGATGGCGGCGTCCTCGATGACGGGGTTGGTCAGGAACCGCTTGCAGAGGTCTTCCACCTCGGCACGAGCCGCGCTTTCGTCGTCGGCTTCACAGGTGAACCGGATGGCCTTGCCAA
>JBOGIC010000310.1:0-1923 GCA_050744985.1 Acidimicrobiales bacterium | reverse complement strand
CATGGAGGCGATGACGTCGCTCGCTGGCCAGCGCTCGCTCAGTGAGACTTACAACGTCGCTTGGCAGGCGGCGCGGGCCGCGGCGGACGCCGCCCAACAGAACCCACGCGCGCCAAGGGCCAACATGACGACGCACGCTGTCAACATCTTCGAATCGAGGGCGCAAGGGTTCGTGGCCAACCCCGAACGAACGCTGCGCAGGTTCAGCGAGATTCCGGACCTTCCACTCAGCGCGTTGACGAGGACGCTGTTCCTTCGAATCTTCGGAGCTGACCCCATGGTCACGTCGGTGCCAATGCTCGACGCCCTGCTCGGGACACCGATCAGTGAGACCTTGGACGTGGGCGCTGATGGCGCCGGCGAGGCGGCCATCCCCACCAGCGAGGACGAGCGGGATCCTGGCCCGGCTGAGACACTGCGGATGCTCCAGTGGCTGGAAAAGAGCCGCGGGCCGCTTGTGACGAGTGCTCTCGTGGATCTCCTGCGCAACGATCCCGACGTGGCCGGTGTCGTTGGCGACATAAAGCCGCTTGTCTCGGCATGGCGATACCTCGGTCAGATGCTGGACGCGCTTCTCGAACTGACACGTGATGAGCACGGTGCCGCGCTGGCCGTCGTCGCTGCGGCTGGCCTGGCACAAGGGACCGTCGAGCGCACTGATCCGTTCGAGGAGCGCGAGACCTTCGACGAGCCGGTGTCCGTCCTGCTCACCTCCGTCCTCACGGACGCTTTGATTCCGTTGCCCGAGGACGAGTAAGTCGCAGCGACGCTGGTGGATGACAGCACGGCGGCAGACGGTAGGGGTGAGTGTCCCTGGCGGGACGCGCCAACGTACGCGCTGGCATGAAACATGACCGATGCGGGCGCGAGATGGACTGCGTTAGGCGCGGGCGACGTGTCCGCATTGGCTACAGAAGCAGTGGGCTCATCCGGTGCGGACCACTCCAAGGGCTTGACGCGACTGGTTTCGGCGGCTGGGGTTGACAACTCCGACCGACTCACCGGGACCCATCGACGGGCGGAATCATGGCGTTGGCGCTCGGCGGCGGGTGCCATCAGCGTGCGCACCGCGACGAGGCCTCGCCGCCCGGCTGCGAAGTCGGGGCACTATTGCTTCGATGGCCAAGGGAGCCCGGGGCTGGGATCCCGCCCAGTTCCCGTTCGTGGTGCTCGGGATCTTGTTCGCGGCGGTGGTCGGCGGTGTCATCCTCCGCGGGATGGCGAACGGCGCCAACGCGCAGGGTCGGGCGCTGTTCGCGGTGCTCGTGCTCGGAGCCGCCCTGTCCGTAGACAGCCGTAGCGGTCAGTCCCGCTGGTCACCTGGGCAGCGGCGCGTCGTGCGGGTTGCACTAACCGCGATTGTGCTCGTCATTTGGATCGCAATCTTCACCGCGCCAGAGGCCTGATCAGAGGTCTCCGCGGTGCCGCCGGCCAGGCGGGCCCGCAGCATGAGCGCGTTGAGCCGTGGGTTGGTGGCCTGGCTCGGGCCTGGCATCGATCAAGCCTGATCGCACGCCGCAACTAACGAATCCGACGCCGGTACCTTCGACTACAAGGGGGTGACGGCTATGGGACGGTATGCCCGACGGCTCGCGGTCGTCACCGTGCCCGCCACCCTTCTTGCCGGTCTGCTCGTGCCCCTCGACGCCACCGCCGCCGGTGCGACGGTGCAGGCGCAGGTCACCGGCACGAGTGCGGGGGTCGTGACGGTGAGCCCGGAGGCCAACCAGGCCGACGTGTACGCCGAGGCCAGCGTCGGACAATCGATCACGCTGAAGGCCGCCGCCTCCGGCCTCCGAACCGCATGGTGGATTCTCGTCGACCGGCCGCTACAGAGCGGGACCCGAATCGGCACGACGCAGGCGACCGAGACGACGATGCAGCTGGACGTGCCCGGGTCGTACAGCGTCGAGGCGGCGATCG
>JBOGIC010000309.1:0-2249 GCA_050744985.1 Acidimicrobiales bacterium | reverse complement strand
CCGAGGAAGGCGCTGGTCACGGTCACGGTGGCCAGAAGTGCGAACGCGAGAGTCAGCCACGCCGCCGGCTCCTCCCCCCGGCGTCGCCACTGCGCGAATGACGCGACAGCCAGCCCCGCGAACGCGGCGATCAAGAGCAACTCCGCCACAGCAAGAAGAGTCACTAGAGCGGTTGATCGGCCGAAACCCGCTCCGACTTGAGTGGTTACTTACGCACGGTGAGCGGCAGACCGTCGTTGAGCTCGGCCAGTGACTCGATGATGGCGGCCGCCTTCAGCAAGGTCTCGTCGAATTCGCGCTCGGGGTCCGAGAGGGCCACGACGGCCCCGCCCACGCCGATCGACGTCCCCTCGGGGGTGACGACGGCGGTGCGGATGACGATGTTCAGATCGGCCGCCCCGTCCCACCCGAACCATCCGATGCACCCCGAGTACACGCCGCGTGGACCGGGCTCGAGCCGGTCCAGGATCTCGACGGTGCGGGCCTTGGGCGCCCCGGTCATGGACCCGCCCGGGAACGCCGCCTTCACGCAGTCGATGGCGCTGAGGCCCGGTCGCAGGCGCCCGCTCACGGTGCTGACGAGCTGGTGGACGGTGGCGAACGACTCCACGTCCATGAGCGACGGCACCTCCACTGTGCCCGGTACGCACACCCGGCCCAGGTCGTTGCGGAGCAGGTCGACGATCATCAGGTTCTCCGCCCGGTCCTTGACGCTGGCCCGGAGGCTCGCCTTGCCGGCGGCGTCGTCGACCGGGCCCGTGCCCCGGGCGGCCGTGCCCTTGATGGGCTTCGCCGTCACCTCGCCGCCGGCGGTGACGCGAAGGAAGCGCTCGGGCGACGAGCACAGCACGGCCAGCTCGCCGAAGCGCAGGAAGGCGGCATAGGGGGCGGGGCTGCGCCGCCGGAGGATCCGGTACAGGTCCAGCGGGCGTTCGACGGTCGGCGCGGTCAGCTGGTTGGTCAGGCACACCTCGTAGGTCTCGCCGTCGTGGATCTCCCGCAGGCACCGTCGGACATCGTCGAGGTAGTCCGCCTTCGACCGGCGGAACGACACGTCCACCGGGCCGGGGTCGACGCCGGTGGCGGGCAGCGGGGGCGGCGGCACCGCCGCGAGGCGCGCCTCGATGTCGTCGAGCCACGCCTCGGCCCCCTCGCCCGAGGCCACCAGGTGGAGCTGGTCGAGCTCGTGGTCGAAGACCAGCAGGCGGTCGGCGCGCAGGAAGGCGGCGTCGGTCACGGGCGAATGGTGACTGGCGGAGAATCCGAGCTCGCGCTTGAGCTCGTAGCCGAGGAAGCCCACGTGGCCGCCGGCGAACGGGAACGGCCGATCGGGCGTCGCGCGCGGCGGTGGCTGGACGTGGTCGAGGACCGGGCCGTCGGGCGGGATGGCGACCCGCGGGCCGGTGCCCATGAAGCTGAACCGCGACAGGCCGGGGCGGTACAGGCTGCTGTCGAGCCAGAACGCGTCCTCGGTCTCGCCGAACAGGTCCACGAACACCGACTCGGCGTCGGGTGGCTCCTCGATCGTGCGGACCTCGACGTCCACGGTGTCGGCGGCCGCCCGCGGCGGCGAGGGCGGTGCGACGTAAGAGCGCGGTCGGCCACCCGCCAACGCGAGGAAGTTGGCGACGAGGCGCGGCCCGTGCGGCGTGCCGATCGACTCGGGATGGAACTGCACGCCCCAGAGCGGCCGGCGGCGGTGGCGGATGCCCATCGGCACGCCGTCCGGGGTCCAGGCCGTGAGCACCAGGTCGTCGGGGAGCCGCCCGGTCACAGCCAGGGAGTGGTACCGCACGGCGGGGAACCGTTGCGGGATCCCGGCGAACAGCTCCGACTCGTCGTGGCAGATCTCGCTCGTGCGGCCGTGCATCGGGGTCGGCGCGTGGTCGACGCTGGCCCCGAAGTGGTGGGCGAGCCCCTGGTGGCCGAGGCACACGCCGAGCAACGGGACGTCGAGGTGCGCGATCGCGGCGCGGGACACGCCGAAGTCACGTGGCCGTCCCGGGTGGCCCGGGCCGGGGGAGAGGATGACCGCGTCGGGGCGGAGCTGCCGCAGGTCGGCGTCGGTGATCTCGTCGTTGCGCACGACGCGTGGCCACGAGCCCGTCCACGCGGCCACGAGCTGCACGAGGTTGTAGGTGAACGAGTCGTGATTGTCGATGACGAGGACGTCCACGGCCGCTCGCTCCTCAGGCGAAGATCGGGCCGACGGGCGGGTACTGGGCGACCAGGTCGGAGCGGAGCTGGGC
>JBOGIC010000308.1:0-4419 GCA_050744985.1 Acidimicrobiales bacterium | reverse complement strand
CCACAGCGCGACGGCGTTGATGGCCGCCACACTGGCCCCGACGCCTGCCAGCGCGGGCGCCAGCCACGCGGTCCGGTAGCGGTTGCCCGGCGTGACGGCGAACAGGCGCGATGGCGGCAGGGCCCAGGTTTCGCCCCGGTGCGCGATCCACCAGCCCGTGACCTCCGCAACCTGCTCCTCGGTGGCCCGCCCACCCCAACGGGACGACGGTGACGGTGCCCAAACGGTCCCCCTGGAGATGGTCGCGAGGTCAAGGCTTCCCCGCCACCTTGGTCCCCGACGAACACCCGTCACGGAGCTCCACGGCACCCGTCGCTTCCAGAACGCCCTACGCACGACGGCGTCGTCCTCGGTGAGCTCGGCCCGTCATGCAGCACGGAGACCGCCGCAGCCACCGCCATTCCGAGGCCGACGCCCGGCGCCCGCAGGACGACGGCAAAGGCCGCGATCGGCAGCATCCAGACAAGGGCCGCCGTCCAGGGCGACCGGTAGCGCGTCCCCTCCCCCACGCCTCCCCAGAGTACGGACCGCGCGCAGCGTGGGGCTACGGGACGCGGATGCGGTTGTTCCGCGGGTTGTGCTCGAGCTCGACGAGTCCCAGGTGCTCCAGCAGGGGCGGCACGTACATGGCGAAGCGGCCCCGGTAGCCCTTCCGCAGCCCGTACCAGCCGCCCACCGGGTTGGTTTCGGAACGGGCCCAGGCTTCGAGGGTTCCGTCCTTGGCGGGCTTGTTCTCGTCCGCGCTGCCCAGCTCCATCCAGTCGCCGTGGTCCCCGAGCATCGCGGGGACGTCGTCGAGGCAGCGGGCGAGGTAGCGGAGCTTGGTCGTGCCGACCATGCAGACGAGCTCCGGTGTGTCGGCCGTGTCGTCGCGGTGCATGGTGAACTCCGAGGTGCCGGGCGGGGTCTTCAGCACCCACGGGTCGGCGGCGGTCCCGCTGCCGGTGCCGCTGCCGGTGCCGGTGACGGCGTCGGTCATCGCAGTGCTCCTCTGTGCAGTCGGCCGGTGCTGGGAGGGAATGTGCCACAGGTAGGCGAGCGATACGTTGCGCCCATGCGCGCGCCTCCGACGTTGTACGAGTGGGCCGGGGGCCGCGATGCCTTCGACCGGATGATCAACGCGTTCTACGACCGGGTCGAGAACGACGACCTGCTCTCACCATTCTTTCCCGGGGGTGTGCACGAGGAGCACCGTCGCCACGTGGCGGCGTGGTGGTGCGAGGTGTTCGGCGGCCCGCCGGCGTACACCGAGCAGCTCGGCGGGTACGAGCGGATGGTGAGCAAGCACCGGGGGCTCGGCATCACCGGCGAGCGGCGGTTCCGGTTCGCGTCGCTGATGAGCCGCGCGGCCGACGACGCGGGGATGCCGGACGATCCCGAGTTCCGCTCCGCGCTCGTCGCCTATCTCGAGTGGGGCACCCGGTTGGCACTCGGGAACTCGCAGGCGGACGCCGACGTCGTCGAGCACGCGCCGGTGCCCCGGTGGGGTTGGGGAGAGGCCCCGCCGTACCAGCCCGGTCAGTCGTAGGCGCGGACAGTTCGCACGTTGAGCAACGCCATGAGCGCGCCGGCGGCGGCGACGACGGCAAAGCCGCGTCCGATCGCACCCCAGTCCAGGTCCACGAGGATCAGCGAGCGCAGCGCCTCCATGATGTAGGTCACCGGGTTGAAGGTGGCCAGGACCTCCATCGGCCGGGTCAGCAGCTCGCGGGGAACGAAGTTCGGCGTGAGGAAGAGCAGGGGGAAGAAGATCAGCGAGCCGGACTGGGTCGCGGCCGCGCTGCGCGACTTGAGCGCGATCAGCTGCATGAAGCCGGAGAACACCACCGCCCACGCGGCGCTGAGCACCAGCAAGAGGACGAAGCCCAGCGGCCCGCTGGCGATCGAGATGCCGAAGGGCAGAGCCAGCAGCAGGATCAACGCCGAGATGCCCGCGCACTTCAGCGCCTCCGCCGTCAAACGGCCGAACACGATGGCCGTGCGGGCCACCGGCGCGGCGCGGAGCTTGTCGAAGTACCCGCCCTCGATGTCTTCGACGAGGTAGAGCGCCGCACCGCCGAAGGACGCCGCGAGCAGCATGGCGCTCGGCACCTGGAACGCGGCGTAGTTCTGGCCCTCGAGGAACTGGGTCGCTCCCGTGGGAAAGATCCGCGCCGCCTGGCCGACGTTCACCACGAGGAAGAACAGTGGGATAAAGACGGTGGGCAGCAGTTGCTCGGGCGTCCTCAGCACCTCGAGAACGGCGCGGCGGCTCAGCGCCCAGAATGCGCTCACTCGACCCCCTGGACCTGTCCGGCGACGCGCTCGCGGGTTCGACCCGTGGCGTCGAGGAAGACCTCGTCCAGGGTGGGCGCGCGGTCCAACCCCAGCCGTTGCCGCAATTCGGCCTTCAGGTCCACGGGCGTCCCTTCCTTGACGATGACGCCGTCGTCGATGATGGCCAGCCGGTTGCAGAGCTGGTCGGCCTCTTCGAGGTACTGCGTCGTCAGGAACACGGTCGTCCCCTGGGAATTGATGCGGCGCATCTCGTCCCACACGGTCAGCCGGCTGGCGGGGTCGAGGCCGGTGGTGGGCTCGTCGAGGAAGAGCACCTCGGGCCGGTGTACGAGCGCCGAGGCCACATCGAGCCGGCGCTTCATGCCCCCGGAGTAGCCCTTGATCCGGCGGTCGGCCGAGTCGACGAGATCAACGAGCTCGAGCAGCTCCTCGGCGCGTTCGGCGGCTTCGGTGACCGAGCTGCCGAACAGACGGGCCTGCAACACGAGCAGTTCGCGACCGGTCTGGCGCGGGTCGAGGCCGGCCTCCTGGAGGGCGACCCCGATCCCCCGGCGCACGGCGTCGGGATCGGTGGTCACGTCCGCGCCAGCCACTCGCGCCGTGCCGGATGTGATGGTCGTCAGCGTCGTCAGCATCCGTACCGTGGTCGACTTGCCGGCGCCGTTCGGGCCGAGGAACCCGAACACCTCACCTTCGGCGACCTGGAGGTCGACGCCCCGCACCGCGTCGACGGTGCCGTCGCGGCCGGTGAACCGCTTCACCAACTGCTCGGCCTCGACCGCCAGCGCCACGGCTCGACCATATCGGTCCGGCCGGCGCCCGCCGGGTGCATTATCCGGCGGGTGCCGGGCCGGCTCAGTAGGTGGTGCGGGTGCCGTCCTGGGCGACCGTGCCCTCCAGGGCGTAGACGAGGGGTTTGGCATCGAGTCCGGCCTGGGCCGTCGCCGGGCCGATGACCTCGCCGAAGGCAGCGAAGGCCGCCTCGTCCTGCCACACGTCCACGACCGTCCAACCCCCGTCGGTGCGGTAGCAGACGTGGCTGAGGCGCTGCGGCTGCTCGAGGATCGGCGCGCCGCCGACCTCGAAGACCTTGTGGTACTTGGCGATGTCCTCGCCCGGGAACTCGAACACGGCGACGATGGGCATGAGAGCCTCCCTTGATGGTGAGGCCGCCGGGTTGGGCGGCACCGTCAGAGCATGCGCCTCGGCGCCGTCACGCACATGCGTGCTACGCCCCCATCCTGGGTCGAGGTCCGGTGTCGCCGGCCCGGCTCAGCGCCGCTCGATCAGGAACGCCGAGCTTCATGAGGAGGCTGGCGACGTGCTTCTCGACCGTGCGGGGCGACAGATAGAGCCGTGCCGCGATCTCCTTGTTGGACAGCCGTTCGCCGACCAGGGTGAGGACCTCGGCCTCACGCGCGGTGACGCCGGCGTGGAGCAAGCCATCCGGCAGTGTGCGGTCGGCGCCCCGCCGCCGGGTCGCCGGCACGCCGGCCTGCTTCAGCAGCCCTCGGCACGCCGAGGCGATGCGGGCCTGACCTCCGGCGACGAAGACGGCTTCGGCCTGCCGCAGCCAGTCGACGGGATCACCCCACCCATCGCGCCAGGCTGCTTCGGCAACGAGGCGCAAGCCGATCGCGCGGAACAGTGGATGTCGGCGCGCGGCGGCGTCGGCCGGGCCGAAGGTGGCGGTGGCCGCCATGGGGTCACCGCGGGCGCCGGCATCGACAGCCTCGGCGTAGCCGAGCCACATGTCCGACCACCCGGCACCGGGCGTCGCCGTCGCCCGAGCGGCGGCGTGGTCGGCGTCGGTCGCGGTCCCGGAGACGGCGAGCACGAGCAGCCGCAGTGCCCTCGCCGTGTCCAGCGACCCCACGGGAACGTCCTCTTGCACGGCCCGCGTCAGCGCCTCCAGGGCCTCGGCGCGCTCCTCGCGCACGAGCGCGCACAGACCCCGTCCGGCGCCCCAGGCGAACGCATCGAGGTCGGCGTCGGCGGGCGCGAGGTCGCGGGCGTCACGGAGGCGGCGCTCCATCGGCTCGCGCTCCCCGCGGAACCCGTAGCTCAGCGCCTCCATCACCAGCGCCGCCGCCGCCAGCGGACGGAGACCGAGCCGAAGCGCGTCCTCGTATGCAGCGGTCG
>JBOGIC010000307.1:0-4729 GCA_050744985.1 Acidimicrobiales bacterium | reverse complement strand
GCGCAACCCCATCGGCGCTCCTGTCTCGTATCTCGCAGGTCGCAGAGGCCCTCGCGCTGACGGCCGTCCTCGATCGCCGAGCCGGACATCTCTCCGGGGGCCAGCAACGACGCGTTCACGTCGCGTGCGCGCTCGTTCACGCACCCCCGGTCGTTCTCCTGGACGAACCGACGAGCGGCGTCGACGCGGCGGCCCGTCGCGGACTTGTCGACCTTGTGCGCCAACTGAGCAGCGCCGGCGCGGCGATCTGCTACTCCACGAACCAGATCACCGACGCCGAGGACCTGGGCGGATCAGTCGCCATCCTGAACCGGGGGGAGATCGTCGCCCGCGACGAGGTATCCGCCCTCGTGGCGCACCACGGCCGTGCCGTGGTCGAGATCGAGCTCGACGCGGACGTCGGCGGTCCTCTTGGTCCCTCCCCCGCCTGGAGCTCCGCCGAGGTTTCCGGTGGCCGGGTCGTGCTGACGACCGACGCACCTGGGCCGGCTATCGCCGCGGCGTTGGCGGTGCTCGGCGGCAATGCACGCCGCCTCAGGTCCGTCGATGTCACCAAGGCGGGCCTCGAGACCGTGTTCCTCGCCCTCACCGGGGAGCGCTACTCGCCGGGCGAACGAGCGGAGGCGCGTTGAGATGGCCGGACCGCCTGCGCTGGTAATCGCCCGCCGCGAGCTCCGGCTTCTCGCGCAGGATCCCCTGCCCCTGGTGCTCCTCCTCGTGGTGCCCGTGGTCTTTGTCGGCTTCCTCAAGCCGGTGCTCTTCATCGCCCTCGTCATCGAGGGGTACCCAGGGACGAATGGTGTCGAGCAGGCGGCGCCCGGCGCGGCAACCATGTTCTCCTTCCTGCTGGCGGGTCTTGTCGGCCTGAGCTTCTTTCGCGAGCATGGCTGGGGAATGTGGGATCGCCTTCGGGCCAGCCCGGCGACGAGCCCGCAACTGGTGGTCGGCAAGCTCCTGCCTCTCTCGATGTTCGCCCTCTTCCAGTCGGCCTGGATCTTCGCCACCGCGGCCCTCTTGTTCGGCCTTCGGGTGCGCGGGTCGGTAGTCGCGCTGGTGGTGATGGTGGTGATCGCCACGATCACCAGCGTCGCGTTTGCCGTCCTTGTCGTGGCTGTGGCCGGCACGATCCAGCAGGTGAACGCGCTTGCGAACCTGGGAGCCGCGCTGTTGGCGGGCCTGGGCGGCGCCATCGTGCCGAGCTTCCTCCTCCCTGGTTGGGTGCAAGCCGTCGGTCCGTACACACCGACCTATTGGGTCATGTCGGGGTACCGAGCGGTCATCCTCGACGGAAGTGGATTCGACGGCATCGCCGTGCCGACGCTCGTCCTCCTGCTTTTCGCCGCCGTCTTCGCCGCCGCCGCTCTCGTCCGCTTCTCGGTCGAGGAAGCGAAGCAGTTCTGGGCGTAGGCCGGAACCACACGTGACGTCGAGCGCGACCCGGCAACCCCGGGGGTCGGGCCCTCGTGGCAGCATGGATCCTTCCGGCGTCGCCGCTGTGCCGACCAGCGGAGGGTGACGAAGATGGAGCTCGGGATCGAGGGCATCACCGAACCGGTCCGCATCGGCGCGGGGGGCTTCGCCACCGTCTACCGCGCTCGCCAGCCCGCCTTCGACCGGTTCGTCGCCGTGAAGATCCTCGACCTCGACCCGAGTGACGAAGCGGCGCGGGCCGCATTCGATCGTGAATGTGTCGCCATCGGACGCCTCTCCGGCCGTCCAAATGTCCTGACCGTTCACGACAGCGGCTTGACGCCAGAAGGCCGGCCCTACCTGATCATGGCGTACATGGCTCGCGGCTCGTTCGAGGCTCGCCTCGAGCGGGACGAACGCCTCCCATGGCAGGAGGCGTTGGCCGTAGGCGTCAAAGTGGCGTGGGCGCTCGAGGGCGCGCATAGCGCGGGGATCCTGCATCGAGACGTGAAGCCGGCGAACATCCTCATCTCGGACGACGGTGAGCCCCAGCTGGCTGACTTCGGCATCGCGAAGATCGCGAGCGCCACCGGAACGACCCGTGGAGGCCGCGCCCTCACCCCCGGCTACGCCGCACCGGAGATGTTCGGCACCGGGCCGCTCTCACCGGCGTCGGACGTCTATTCGCTGGGAGCGACGATCCACGCTCTCGTGTCCGGCGAGCCGGCCTTCGACGCCGACGACCTGCTCTCGCTTCTGGGTCAGATCGCGAACCAACCCGTGCCGGACCTGCGGCCGCTGGGGGTGCCCGACGCAGCGTGCAAGGCGATCGAGCACGCGATGGCCAAGGACGCGCGAGATCGTCCCTCCACCGCCGAGGGCCTCGCCATGGAACTGGACGCCGCCCTTGCCGCGGAGCAGGTGGCGCCAGGCGACGTAGCCGCTCTCCAGCGCGGGCCTTCTGTGGATCGCCGGCCGGGCGCGCGACGCCGGCTGGTCGTCGCGGGTGCGGGGGTGCTGGTCGCCGTCGCGACCATCGTGCTCGTCGTCATCGCTCGGAGCCAAGGTGGCGAGCCGGCCGGGCCGGGAGCAGGCCGCCCGCCCGGTGCGGTCCTCGCCCAGGGGCAACTCGCCCTGGACCGGACCGAGTACGCGGACCTCGAGGCCGGTCGCATCGGCCTGTCGGAGCGTGCCGACGTCATCTTCGGGCCTGAGGTGACGCCGCATCTCTTCGGCTCGCTGCCGGCCTTCCTGGCACCCCTCGACGGCGAGCCGGACAAAGCCACGTGCAGCGCCGCCCTCGCGTCGAGGCAAGAGCCATTCGTCATCCTGTCGCCGACCGACCCGGGGCCGGTGTGCGTGTCCACGAGCGAGGGCAACATCGCGGTGGTCACGAACATCGCCGTGGCCGGCGACGAGGGGCCCCTCCGCTTCGACTACACCGTCTGGCGCTGAGGGCCCGCCAACGAACAACCCGCGCGGAAGAGAGGCATCAGTTCGCGTGGCGGCGTCCGAAAGCGCTGGTGGAGCTTCCAGAGCCGAGGATTCCTGATGCGAACTGACGCCTCCTCTTGCCTTACTTGTTCGTTGGCGGGCGCTGAGACACCGACGTTCGGGCCGAGGCCCCCGTCACGCGCGCCCCGGCAGCGTCTCGAGCAACCGCCGCGCCGTCCATTCGTCGGTGACAAGGGTGGTCGGGCGCATGCTGGGGATGGCGGTAAGGGTGGCGAGCACGGCGGTGAACTTGGTCCGGCCCCCGGCGACGAGGATGCGTTCCCGTGCCCGAGCGAGGATCGTGGGCGCGGCCGAGACCACACGGTCGTTGAGCCGGCCGACGATGTCCTCGACGACGGGGCGCAGGGCCTCGGGCACGTCCGGGCCCACGAGGTAGTGCTCGCACACGTCGATCACGGCCATTGGAGCCTGCGGCCAGACGTCGCGTGCCAGCCGCTCGAGCTCGGCGTGGATCGACTCGGTGGCGCGCGAAGGGAAGGCGACGAGGTGGTGGGTCGGGGACAGCACCCCGCAGCCGTAGACGGCGATGTCGAGGTCGAGCGGCGGGCCCGACGGCGGCGGGTCGAGCAGGTGGGGCGCCACGATGCCGAGCACACCGTCCCGATCGGCGGGCACGAAGATCGGCAGGTGCACCGGGACGACGTGCTCCCAGTCGTCGGGGCGGGCGCGCAACTGGCGGGCCAGGTTCTCGGCGTTGTGGTCGGCGTCGACGATGTCGCCCCAGCCCGTTGACGGCGAGCTGGTCGTGCCCCCGGTGAGGGCGAAGATGCGGTACCCGGCGTAGGGCAACTGCTCGGGGACGAGCGGGCTCAGCTCGTGGACGGTGCACCCCACGCCCCGGCCCGGCCCGACGCCGATCCGGTCGCCGGGCCGCAACGACGACTGCCACAGGAACCGGGCGGCGAGGTCGCCCAGGCGCTCGTGGATGGTGTCGTCAGAAACGGTGCTGGTGTCGGTGCCGGTCGCGCCCACGAGCGCCCGGCGGATGCCGGCTGCCTTGGCCAGCTCCGCGGACAACTCGACGAGCGGGGTCAACTCGGCGAACACGTCGACGCGCACCTTGCACAGTTGGTTGTCGATGGCGCGGCGGATGGCCAGGCCGACGTCGCGCGCCGAGCGCACGTCGAACCCCCGCGCCCGGAGGCGCTCGGCCACGTCCTCGAGGCTGCGACCTTCCTCGTAGTACAGCTTGGCGGCCAGCACCCCGATGGCGTCGCGCTCCTCGTGGCTGCGCTTCGGACCGGTGCGACCCTTCCGTTTGTCGTCCTCTGACCTTGCCATCGCGCGCTGTCCTCTCCGCGACTTCGGCCACTAGCAAACTGTCGCTCTGGACATTTTGTCAATTCCGAACTGTCGATCAAGCATCGTTACCGAAAATAAATCTGTACTTTTGACAGGTTCGGCGTACGATCCGCGTGAGATGAACGTACGAAGCGCACAGGGGCCATAGACCGGCGAGGTCCGGGCGGAGCCGCCAGGCGGCGGCCGCCCGGGCCGGCCGGCAGGCCGTGGGTGACGCCACGGCCCGGACCCGAAATCGAACCCAGGAACCAGCGAAAGGAACCCAGATGTCTTCCGAGTGCATCCCCACGCTAACGCGTGGTCGGGTGATGCTCGCCTCGGGCGTGACCGCCTTGGCGGCGTTGGCCGGCTGCACGGGTGGGGCCGCCGAGCGGGTGGCCGACCGGCCCTGCTCCCCGCAACCCCCTGCGCTCTACGCCGCCGTCGACGTGTCCGACTCGGGCCGGTCGCCCGCCCTCGTCGGCGAACGGCTCGACGCCCTCGAGCGCGTCCTCACCGACAC
>JBOGIC010000306.1:0-6059 GCA_050744985.1 Acidimicrobiales bacterium | reverse complement strand
GGGTGAGGCCGCGACGCCACGGCTGACCCAGCGCGCGCCCTCGGCGCCGAGCCAGAGGTCGTCACGCTTCTGGCCACGACGCTCGGTCGTGTCCTGGTGATCGGCAGGACATTGTGACGCGCCGCCTCCGGAACGCCCCGCCGCACCATGCCGACTGACCTGGAGATCCCGGGTACCAGGGTCTGTCCGAGGTGACTCGGGGCGGCTTCGCCACGATCTACCGCGCGTGGCAGCCGACCTTCGAGCGCGAAGTGGCGGTGAAGGTGCTCTGCGGGAAGGCCGACGATGCGGCCGTCCGCGGGTTCCGCCGGGAGTGCGCGGCGATCGGGGCCCTGTCCGGGCATCCCAACATCGTGACGGTGTATGAGGCCGGGACGACGCGAGACGGACGGCTCTTCATCGTGATGGAGTTCCTGCCGGGCGGCACCCTCGCCGACCGGATGGCCGAGCGTGGGCCGTTCGAAGTCGCCGAGGTACTCGACATCGGGGCGCGCATCGCCGGCGCGGTCGAGTCCGCCCATCGCGCCGGGATCCTCCACCGCGACCTCAAGCCCGAGAACATCCTGCTCTCCCGGCTCGGCGAACCCAAGGTGGGCGACTTCGGCTTGGCGCAGCTCCCCAGCGTCACCCCGACGGCAGCGGTCGGGATCACCGCTACGATCGTGCACGCGGCACCCGAGGTGCTCGACGGCGAGGAACCGACCGTCGCCTCCGATATCTACTCGCTGGCCTCGACCCTGTACTGCCTAGGCGCCGGCCGGGCTCCGTTCGACCGGCCCGGCGGTGCGAGCCTGGCGGCGATTGTGGGCCGCGTCCTGCACGATCCTCCCCCCGACCTGCGACCGATGGGGATCCCCGACCAGCTCTGCCGCATCGTCGAGCAGGGGCTGGCCAAGGCGCCGGCCGACCGCCAGCACGACGTCGGTCAGGTCGGGCGCCAGCTGCAGGCCGCGCGGGTGGCCCTCGGCCACATCGTCACACGCCTGCCCATCGAGTCGGCCGAGCCGGCGCCGGCGGCGTCATCGGTGCGGGCGATGCCGACGCCCAAGGCTGCCATCCTCCGCCAGGATCCCGCTCTCGACGTGGTCCTGCCGCCGACGTCGGTTTCTCCTGCGTCGGCCGATCCGGGACGTGCCGCCTCCGCTCCCGTCGCCGGCAGGACCAAAGGCAACCTGCCGCGTGCACGGTCGAGCTTCGTCGGGCGCCGGTCCGAGTTGGATGAGGTGGCTTCGCTCGTCGCACCGGGTGGCCTGGTTACCGTCATCGGCCCGGGCGGTGTGGGGAAGACGCGCCTGGCCATCCAGGTCGGCCGCCGCCTGGAGGACGCGTTTGCCGATGGCGTATGGCTGGTCGAGCTCGCCGCCCTAACCGAGGCCAGCCTCGTGGTGGGAACGACGGCGTCGTGCCTAGGGGTACGCGAGGAGCCGGCGCGGCCCTTGATCGACACGCTCGTCGACGCGGTCGCAACCAAGCCCGCCCTGGTGGTGCTGGACAACTGCGAGCACGTCCTGGAAGCCGTCGCCGCCCTCACCGACGCCCTCCTGGCAGCCAGCGCATCGATCGGCATCCTCGCCACCAGTCGGGAACCGCTGCGCATCGAGGGGGAACGCGTCTGGCGGCTCGGCACGCTGGGGTTACCCGCAGGCGACGACCTTTCCCCTGAAGCGGTCATGGGAGCCGATGCCGCCCGGCTGTTCTGCGAGCGGGCGAGTGCACTCGGCTCGTTCATGCTGAGCGCCGAGAGTGCGCCGGCCGTCGCCCGACTCACCCGACGACTCGACGGCGTCCCCCTCGCTCTCGAGCTGGCGGCCGCGCTCATCCCGGGCCTCAACCCGGCCCAGATTCTCGAGCGCCTCGACGAGCGCTTCGATCTTCTCGTGCGCGGCTACCGCACGGCGTCGGCGCGCCAGCAGACGCTGTGGGCAACCGTGGAATGGGGACACGGCCTGCTCGCCGTTGAGGAGCAGCGGCTCTTCGGGCGGCTCGGCGTCTTCGCCGGGTCTTTCACCCTGCCGGCGGCGGAGCGGGTTGGCACGCCCGACGGACCGAGCGAGGCCAGTGTTGCGAGCCTGCTCGATTCACTGGTGCAGCGATGCATGGTGGAGGTGACCGGCCCCGACGACGGAGGGCGTCGCTACCGGCTGCTCGAGACGCTGCGGCAATTCGCTCTCGCCAAGCTCGAGTCAGCCAGCGAGGCAGAAGCCACGCGAGGACGGCACCTGGACTGGGTGCTGGCGCTGGCCGAGGCTTTCGATTCCGCTTGCGGGAGCCCCGAGGAGCAGCCCTGGATGGAACGCCTGGCTGCCGAGAACGACAACCTCCGCCAGGCGATGGAGTGGGGTATCTCCAGCCGGCCCGCACAGGCGCTGCGACTAGGCGGGCTCCTCGGGAACTTCTGGGCTCGACGAGGCGACCTCAGCGAGGGTCGCCGCTGGTTGCGCGAGGCGCTCGCTGCGGCGCCACACGCTCCCCTGGAGACCCGGGCGCTGGCGCTGCGCCGGGCGGGCGTCCTCGCGTTGCTCCAAGACGATCAAGCGGCGGCGCTGTCGCTGCTGCACGCCGCCGCCTCCGCGTATCGTCGCACCGGAGATACTGACGGACTTGGCCACGTCCTGGGCTTTCTTGGGGTCGCCGCTTACGAGCAAGGCGACCTGATGGGGCCCGGCACGTCGTCGAGGAGTCGCTCGGCATTCTGCAGCGCATGGGTGACGAGCGGGGAGTGATTCGATGTCGTGCTCGTCTGGGCACGATCGCCGCTATGCAGGGCGACTTCGACGAGGCCCTTCCGCTGCTCGAAGAGTCCGTTCGAGCTCATGCCGGCCTCGGCGACGTGGCTCGGACGGCGACTTCGCTGGCAAATCTGGGCGTCGCTCGTCTCCTGGTTGGCGCCCTTGAGGACGCCAGATCGCTCCTCGAAGAGGCGCTGGCCCTGCATCGCAAGCGGGGCGCGACTCTCGACAGCGCACAGGCGTCCATCAGCCTCGGTGAACTCGAGCTGGCACGGGGAGATGCCGATTCAGCAAGAGCCAGATTCGAAGAGGCCGCCGCGCTCGGACGGCGTGCCCGGGCCGCCCATGTCGAGTCCGACGCGCTCGTCGGTTTGGCCACGGTGGCCATCCGTGGTGGTGAGGTCGACATCGCTGCATCCGAGCTGGCGAAGGCGATGCAGCTGAGCGGGGGCCGGGCCCTCGTGCTCCCGCTCATCCTCGAGCGGATCGCTGAGGTCGCGATCGCGCGGGGTCAGTACGAGCGAGGCGCGGAGCTGGTGGGCGCGGCAGCCGCTCGGCGAGAGAACATGCGGATGCCGCTGCCTCCCGTCGCCGTTCCCTTACACCGGCGCCAGCTGGACACCCTTCGCGATCGTCTCGGCCCTCAGGCGATGGCGCAGGCACTGGCCAGGGGTGTGTCGAGCGTCCCGACCGAAGGTGGCCCCGAGGGTCACTCGACCTCACTGGTTACGTCGTTCTGACCAGACCCCGAATCATGTCCTGGGTCTCGGGCGTCATCTCGAGATCGGGGTGGGCCGCGGCAGCATGAACCTTGAGATGGTCCATGAGCTCCTGCTCAGTGTCGGTCGTGAACATCCCAGGGCACTCGATGCCCGAGTCGGCGCAGCGAAGCGAGAACGGCATTTCCAGTCCTTCCGTCGAGGCGATGGGATTTTAGTGGTTGCACCTCTGACGGATGTCCGCCGGACAGTCTCTCGACCGACTTCCATTCCATTTCCGTCTCCCGGGTCAGCGCCCGTCTGTCTCGATCGAAGGATCACGCGCATGCTTCGACCGCTCGCACCACCGCCCCTACGGCGGCCCGCATGGCGGCACCTTGCCGTCGCTGATCACCAGAAGCAATGTCCAGGTGGTCGAGCGACTTGTCGTTGGGGCGGAAGAGCAGCCCCCATCCCTTCTGCAAGGGATCCCTGCAGCTTGTCACCGTAGGCCCGTCGCGCCTCGGCCAGCGTGCCGCCCGACCGTCATGCCCACATGGTGACGTGACGTTTCGGACACCCGCGATGAAGTCGAGCAATTGGCCGTTGCCGGCGCGGATCAAGCCACGCCGGCCATGATCGCTCCGTCCAGTAGTCGGCGCAGCCCGGTGTCGGCGGTTAAGCCCACATGTCGCTTCGCGGTCGGATGAACGCGTAGGTCGCTGGCGGTGATACTCACCCTACGGCGCCGCCGCCATCTCCCTTCGTGATGGCCGGTGATCCGTCAGTCGATTCGAACGGGGGCCCGTAGGAGAAACGCGGATGCGGGGCGCGCGGCAGGCGCGCCCCGGGGGCGGAAGGCGAGCGGGGCGCGCGCAGTGCGTCCCTGGGGGTCCCCGAAGGGGAACGGCGAACGGGAAGCCCGCGGTACGGGACCCGCGAAAATGCGGTCAGTGACGATGGCAACCACGGACAGCGAGTCATACCGCCTGGCGGTGGCCGAGGAGGTCCGGCGCTTGGTGGACAAGGACTGAACCCGGCATCCTGACGCCGCCAGGCCATCGAACCCCGGGCGGGACGCGCGTCCCACTGGCCGATCGGCATGCGGTACGTGCGGACGGGGCCGCGGGCCGGCGTCTCGGTTCGGAGCGGCGGACCGAGGGTGGTCGTCTGTCCTGAAGCGCACGCGTCAGGCGAGCCCGGTTACCAGGCGAGCAGGCCGGCCTTCTGCAGGCTCTCGGCCAGCTCCGCCTTCCAGTTCGAGTCGCCCGTCACCTCGAAGAACACGACGCCGGCCAGGTCTGACGGCCGCTCGAAATCGGGCCACGTGTGCTCAGGTGGTTTCTGCACGACGAAAACGTTCTCCCAACCGAGCTTCCCGTAGAAGAAGCCGAGCTCAAGAATGACATTTTCACGGGCCCGGAACTTCAACGTGTTCTCGCCACCGCGCTGGGGGTCGTCGTATTGGCGCCGGGCAGGCTGTCGCAGAATGGCGGCGGGATCCTGGCGAACGCCCACATCTGGCCCGCGAGGCACGTCGGCCCCAAGATGTTGTGGCCGCCAAGTGTCTGCCGTGGAATATTGCGACAGCCTGCGGGACGCACCCATATCGTCTGCCGACAGCAGCACGACCGCGAAGCGGGCCTCATGGGCGAGCGATTCGAACCGGTCAACGAGCGACCGAGACCCGCCTCCCGCCTTTGAGAGGATAACGGGCTCGATGCCGAAGCCACGCAGCGTCTCCTCAACGGCGTCCCTCAGCGCGAGATCGTGGCCGTGGACGATGAACACGGCATTGCCGGCCGTTCCTGAAGCGTCCCGACCACCCTCTCGGATGGTGGTTGCGATCCCCCGTGAGACCCGCGCAGCCTTTTCCTTGGCCTCATCCGACAGGGGCGCCGTGCCCCCGATGCGTTCAAGCATCACCCGGGCCACCTGGCCAGCGGCTCCTCGGAGTTCGGCCCAGTCGCGGACAATCAAGGCTTGGTAATGGTCCAGGCCCCCAGCGAGGTCGGAGTAGTCAGCGCCACCGATGAGGATTGGGAAAATGGGCTTCTGGCCTGCATCGGCGAAGGCCATGAATTCAGCTGCAACGGCATCGGAAGTCCGACTCGCCGGCGATAGGAAAACGGCGAGGCCATCAGCCGCCGTGAGTTGCTGGAATATGACGTGGTCCCAACGTTGTCCGGGCTGCAGGAACTCGACATCCACCAAGGCTCGGACACCGTTGCGCTCCAGCTCGGCGGCGAACAGGCGGACGTGCTCGCCGTCAGTGCGAGCGTATGAGAGAAAGACCGCCGGTGACTCCGACGTCGCACGGCGGGTTGTCACCCGGCCAGGCTACCGACCGAGTTCAACCAATTCCCGGCCGCGTCGGCCAGCGAGCAGCGAGTCGAGACGTGGCACAGGTCAAGCCGTTGGACGGGGATCTGCCGATCAGGGCATGCGACGACCCGCGGACAGCGCCCCAGGCACGGCGAAGCACGGTGGCGACGGATAACACAATCGGGGGTATCCACTTAGCCGGCCCCCAAGGTCGGTAGTCTTGATCCCGTGACAGCGACGAGACCGGTCGCCGGTCGGCACTATCCACGTTCGGCGGGTGAGTTCGGAGCGTGGTTCGCGACCGATG
>JBOGIC010000305.1:0-5676 GCA_050744985.1 Acidimicrobiales bacterium | reverse complement strand
GCCCGGTACTGCTCGGTGAGCGCGTCCATGGCCGCCAGCTCGGCGCGGATCGTCTCCACCCGGCGGGCCGCCGCCTCCGCCTTCAGTTCCGCCTCCCGCAACCCCGCCGCCGCGGCCTCGAGCACCGCCAGGGCCTGCGCCTCAGCCTCGGCGCGGCCCTCTACATCACCCGGTGCTTTGGCCTCGGGCGTGGGACCGAGGGCCGCTGCCTGGCGCGCCAGGTCACGCACGGCATCGAGCGCGGCCGGTGTCGGCGCGTCTTCCAGACGGGCCAGCTCGTCGCTCACCGTCTCGACCGTGGCCCGGTGCACAAGCTCGGCGCGGGCCCGGCTGTCGTCATCGAGTTCGCGCAGGCACACGGGACAGCTCGCCTGCGCGTCGTGGAGCGTGGCCAGCGAGGCGATCGCGCCATCGAGGCGTACCTGCAGCGTCGCCTTCTCCTGGCGTAGGGCGTCGACCTCGGCGGCCAGCGCCGCCTCCCGCGCCGACAGCGCCTCGGCCAGCGGTGCGTGGGGCTCGACGGGGCCGAGCACGGGGGCTGCATGTTCGAGCAGGGCGGCGTGATTGACGCGCCACGCCGTCGCCGCCGCGTGTTCGGTGGCGACGGCCCGTGCCGCGTCCAGCGCCGCCCGCGCCTCGCCGTGCGCGGCCCTCGCCACCTCGACGACCTCCTTGGCGGTGACGGCGACAGCCGAGGCGGCGACCACCTCCTCACCCGCCTCGGCGAGTTGGGCCTGGGTCGCCGACAGCTCGGCGCGCGACGCCTTCAGGCCGCGGGACAGCTTGGCCAGCACCGGCTCGATCTCGGCGACCGAGCGCTGCAGGTCGTCGAGGGAGTACGCGCGGCACAGGTGGGCACGGAGGTTCGGGTCCTCGGCGTCGCGCCGGAGGTCCTCGGTGAGGAACGCCGACCGGGACACGAACCGGGCGTCGGCCGACCACGACGCCTCGAGCAGCCGCGCCGCCTCCTCCTCGCTGACCTCGCGCCCGCCGAGCGTCGCCGCCGACTCCGTCGCCAGTCGCGCGCCCTTCGCCCGCAGCGAGCGGGTCATGACCAGCTCCCCCTGCGGCAGGGTCAAGGTCACGACCGCGCGTGCGTCGGCATGGCCGCGACGCATCATCGACGGGCGGGGGTCGACGTGGCCGGCGCCCAGCACCCACCGCACGGCCTCGAGCAGCGAGCTCTTGCCGATGCCGTTGGCCGCCACCAGGAAGGTTGTGCCCGGCTCCACATCGAGGTCGAGGCGGCGGTACGCCCGCCAGTTCTCGAGGGCGATGTGGGTGATCACCCGTCGTCGCCATCCCGGGAGCGCGCCAGCTCGATCAGCGACTCGACGACCGACTCCCCGGCGAAGGACCGGCCGAGCGCCTCGTGCAGCGGCTCCTCGGCGCCCGCCAGCGACTCGTAGCCCCGTCGCTTCGGAGCGATCTTGAACCGCGCAACCTGCCGGACGGCATCGGCCAGCGCCGTCGCCGCCGTCTCGCGCAGCACGCCGTCCACGTCCACGTGGCCCACCGATCCTCTCGACGACGCCACCGGCATCCGCACACCCGTGTGCTGATCGAGGAACTTGCTGACGGCGTCGAACGGCGACAGGCCGGTGATCAGAGGCCGCGGCGGCGTGTGCCGGCCCGAGGGCGTGTCGATGCCGTGGTTCAACGACGGCGCGTCGTACACGTCGGCCGACTCGCTCAGGCCCTGGGCCAGGACGACGAGAGCAGTGGCGTTGAGGCGTGTGAGCACGGCCCGGGCGGCGTCGTAGTCCTGGTCGTCGACCAACCCGTGGGGCGTGTCGAAGACCACGAGCACGATGCCGACCTCGTCGACCGTCGCCATCGGGGTCCAGCCGTTGCGTTGTGCGAGCAGGACGTCCTGCCAGTCGTTGAGCGGCCGCACCGAGCACGTGTCGCCGCGCATGGCACGCAGGTCGGAGATCAGCAACGACCGCACCTGGTGCGGGCGCGGTGGCGGTGCGTCGGCGGCGGTGCCGGGATCGGGGGGCATCGACTCGATCGACCCCAGGCGGTCGGCGAGGTACTGGCGGAGGTCGAGCCGGGGATCGCTGGCGTCGACGATCGGCGTGCCCCGCCGGCGCGCCGAGGCCATGAGATCGGGCTCACTCCCGAACACGCCGATCCGGCCCACGAGAGCGCCCCGGGGCAGCTCGGTCGTCAACTGCGGGTACACGGCCAGGCGGAACGCCAGCGGCGACTCGGCGCCCTCGATGATCACCGTCTCGTCGTCGGCGACCTCGGCGTCGAACGTCACGGGCGCCACCGTCACCCGGGCGCCCGAGACCGCCCGCACGAGCACGACGATGCGCTCCTCGTCGCCCGCCAGCCAGAGGTCGTGGGGGGCCGGCTCACGGGTCGCGTCGAGCACCGGCGCCACGACGCCGGGCGAAGCGAACGGCCCCTCGACCGGCGATGGCGTAGGCGCAGCTGGCGCGGCCCGCAGCCGCCGGCACTTGACCCGGCACAGCAGGCAGCCGTCGAGGTGCGCCTCGATCGCCGCCCCCCGCTCGCCGCGGGCCAGGCCGTCGACGAGGTCGGCGAGGTCGACGTCGAGGGGGTGCACCGTGCTACTCACGGCGCGACCAGTACGGGGGACCGCGCCTCGTTGTCCACATCCACCGCCCACACCCGGGCCAGCTCGATCACGAGGAGCGCGATCGCTTCGGCGTCGTCGTCATCGAGCAGCTCGAGCCGCATGATCTCGGTGGCGCGCCGCCGGATCAGGTGTGACTGCGACGCGCTCACGCCGAGCATCGGACCGAGCTGGCGGACCGTGTACTCGGGGTAGGCGACCGAGACGCGCTCGCGGTCGTTCAGCTCGGCCAGGACCTCCCGGGCGCGCACCAGCCGGGTGGCCGCGCTGCCCGTGGTGTCGGCCGGCGCGTCACCCGGCGGCGTCGCCGGGCCGTCCAGGCCGTCGGTCTCGAGCGACACGGGCGCCTGACCGAGGCCCAACCGGTGCCCGATCGCCCGCGCCAGCGCCCGGGGTGTCAACGAGCCGCCGGCGGTTTCGAGCAACGTCGAGCACAGCGCCACGATCGTGTCGCCGTCGGCGACGGGTGCCTTCCGCCGGGCCTCGTGCCCCCACGCCGGCACGACCACCGTGACGCCGAGGATGGCGCGGCTCAGCCCGTCCGGGTCGTCGAGGCCGGGCGTGGACGGGCCGCCCGACCGCGCCCACCGGCCGCCGGCCCGGACGAACCCGTCCTCCCGGCTCAACACGTCGTTGATCCGCACGACCAGCTTGCCGATGGGCGTGCGCCGTCCCAGGTCGGCGAGGAAGTTGCGGACCGTGCCCTGGAGGCGGGCGCGCAGGCCGGTCTCGGAGACGCAGTGGACGGCCAGGTCGGTGAGGCGGCGTGGAGTCTGGGCGTCGCTCATGAACTCCGACACGGCCGTCCGCACCGCGTCGGCGTCCCATTGGCCGTGGCCCTCGGGTGCGGGGAAGTTGCGGGATACGCCAACGGCCCGGATCGTCCGCCCCAGCTCGGCGACGAACGCCGGGCCCGGGGCTCCGGCCTGCAATTCGACCAGCGCACTCACAGGCGAAAACGCGCCACGACGGCGGCGAAGGTGGCGTCGTCGAGCCGGCCGGCGAGGCGGACCGTGCCTGCGGACCACAGGTGCCCGAGCACAGGATGGCGCCGAGAGAAGCGTCCGGGCGAGCCCAGGCCGAGGCGCTCGTCGGGCGGGTGCTCGGGGCCGAACGGGTCCGTGCCCGACCGGGCCACCACGGCCACCGTGCCGCTCACCCGTCCGGGCGTGGCGATGACCACCACCGGTCGCTGGGTCTCGCGGTCGCCGGGCGGAAGGATGGTCGTGTCGACCCAGTAGACCATCTGGACCACGGGATGCGCCGGGTCGCTCACGCTCTCACCGTGGGCCTTCTCTACGCCGGATCGGCGGCCCCTGTCCACGTCGATGAAGACGAGTCGTCGTCGCCGGACTCATCGGTCTCGGGCTCGGCCTCGACCGCGACCGCGGGTGGCCCCCGCACCGCCCGGATGCCGTTGAACACGACGGCGGTGACGGGGACGGCGAGGAAGGCGCCCGCCAGTCCGCCCAGCGCCGCGCCGCCGGCGATGGCGATCAGGATCACCGCCGGGTGCATCGACAGCGCCCGGCCGAAGACGAACGGCGCCAGGATGTCGTTGTCGAGCTGCTGCACGGCCAGCGCCACGCAGGCGACGATGATGGCGGGGCCGAACCCGGCCGTGGCCAGCGCGACGCCGACGGCGATGACGCCGGCGACGATGGCCCCGACGAAGGGCACGAACGCGGCCAGGAACGTCACCACCATGACGGGCACGACGAGGCGGGCGCCGGTCAACGCCATGGTGCTGCCGATGATGATGGCCTCGATGACGCCGAGCATCGCCGAGCCCCGCAGGTACCCGGCGAGGGTCCGCCAGGTGGAGGTGGCGAGCCGCCGGGTGACGTCGTGGCGCTCCGACGGGATCTGACGGAGGGCCCAGGCCTGGAAGCGGTCCCCGTCCTTGACGAAGAAGAAGGTCAGCACGAACGCCAGAAGGAGCGCGCCCAGGATCTCGACGGCGACGACGGCGCTGCGCAGGATGATGCCGCCGGAGTTCCGCAGGGCGGCCCGGGCGCTGTCGGTCGCCTGCCTCTGCAGCTCGTCGAGACGTTGCTCGTCGACATCGAACGGCGAGTCGTTGATGAGCCAGGTCTTGAGGTCCTCGCCCGCCTCTTCGAGGGTCGGGCCCAGCTCGGCGAACCCGTCCCCCACCGCCGGCGCGATAAGCATGCCGGCGCCGACGAGGACGGCGATGAAGCCGAGCATCACGACCGCGGTGGCCGGGAGCGGTCGCCACCCGTGCCGGCGCAGCCAGTGGGCCGGGGCGGAGAGGACGACGGTCAGCAACAGCGCCACGACCAGTGCGAGCATCAGGGTCCGCAGCATGCCGAGCAACGTCAGGACGGCGTAGCCCACGATCCCGATGCCGATCAGACGCCAGCTGTAAGCGCCCAACCAGTCGATGGTCGGGTGGAGCCGCGGCCCCCCGTCGGGGTTTGTCACGGGGTGAGCCTTCCCCTCCGCGGGGAGAATCACCAAATGACCCTGAACAACTACCGCGTGAGCGCCCAGGTCGCCGTTTCCGACATGGACCGGGCCCGGTCGTTCTACGAGGGCAAGCTCGGACTGGCTTCGAGCGGTCACCAGCCCGGCGCCGGCCAGGCCTACTCGTGCGGCGACGGTACGGTCCTGCACGTGTACCCGTCGCCCGACCACGCCGGGAAGGCCACCTCGACCGTGGCCCGCTGGGATGTCCCCGACGTCGCGGCTGCCGTCGACGACCTCGTCGTGCGGGGCGTGACATTCGAGTCGTACGACGATCCCGTCAAGACCGACGCCAAGGGGATCCACGACTCCGGTTACGGGAAGGTGGCGTGGTTCAAAGACCCCGACGGCAACACGTTCGCCCTCGAGCAGGTCTGACGGCCCCCGTCGTCAGTCGACGGCGTGGCGGAGGTAGAAGTTCTCGATGGCGGCGATGTCGTGGTTGGTCCAGCTCGTCCCCGCACGCGGGACGCAGCCGCCGGCGTCGGGCGACGACAGCAGCGCGCCGCAGTCGCCGGAGTGCTGCAGCCCCATGGCGTGCGAGAGCTCGTGGCGGAGGACCGTCTTCAGCAACTCCCCGC
>JBOGIC010000304.1:0-3655 GCA_050744985.1 Acidimicrobiales bacterium | reverse complement strand
AAGCAGCACGGTGGCGGCGCGGCCGAGCTGACCGTTGGCAGCGCCACCCCTGGCGCCCCCTCGGGTTCCACCGGCCTCGACCGGGCCAACGAGACGCCCGCCGCCGGCCACGCCCCTACGTCGGTGCCGTCGCCCACGAGCGTCCCGCCCGTCGGCGGCAACGGTTCGAATGCAGGGTCGACCGGCCTCGACCGGGCCAACCAGACGCCCGCGGCCGGTCACGCGCCGACCGCTCCCGGCCGCCCGTAACGCCGGGCGGTCAGTCGCCGCCGAACTCGAACATCTCGCTCAGCCACTTCTTCTTCTTGCTCGGCGGCTTGCGGGTCATCCACTCGCGCTCGCGGCCCTGGTCGCCCTGGCGGTCGTCCCAGTCACCATCCTCGCGCTGGATCAGCTTGTCCAGCTCGCCGCGGTCGAGCCAGACGCCGCGGCATTCCGGGCAGTAGTCGATCTCCACACCCTGCCGTTCGGACATCAGCAGGGTCGAACCGTCAACGGGGCACAGCATCGGCGGGTACCTCCTTGGTGGGACGGGTGACGCGGAGTGAGGCAGCGACGGCGGTCGCGAGGATGACGCCCTGGTACTCGGTCGTCATGGGCACGAAGCGCCGCAGCCCCCGCAGGACCGGGTTGCGCTCCGGGTGGACCTCTTTGCCGCGGTGACGCGCCATCTTGACGCCGGTGAACAGCAAGAACGCGCCGAACACGTAGATCGTCTAGTGGAAGTTCTCGAGCAGGGTCGCGCGCCGGACGCGGTCGGGCCCCAGGCGACGGCGACGACACCCGCGAATGCCAATCCCAGCGCCACCCAGACGGCGCTGGTGACCGCCGCCTCCCGCATGGAAACCTCATCGGCGTCGCGGTGGAAGACGAACAAGTCGATCGTGAGCATGGCCAGGATTACGGCGACGACCGCGACCCACGCCCAGATGGGCACATCCATGGACTGGTGCCTCCTCCGGCTGATCTGCTGTCAGGTCAGCCGGAGGTCTCCTCCACCCCACGGGTGAGGCCGGTGCGCCCGGGCCGACGAGGCCGTGATGACGGACGCACCGCAGGGAGTACTCCCCTCCGGTTGCGGGTGAAGTGTAGCGACCGGTGAGGCGTGCGAAATCCGTCACCCAACGGATGTGCGCGTGGCAGACCCTACGTATGGTCCTCTCATGGCGCCGGAGTGGACCAAGCGGTGCGGGGGAGCGCCGCGATGCTGAGCGAACGTCGGAGCGCGGGAGAGTGGCGGAGGGCTCGGCGCTACCTGAAGGCCGAGGTCAGCAGGGTCGTCGCCTTGCTGCGGTCGATCAAAGACCCGGCCGCCCCAGCTGTGGGGGAATGGTCGGTGGGCGATGTGGCCATGCACCTGTCCCAGGCGTGGCTCGCTGTGCCTGGCCTCGCCCGGCGGGATCTGGCGGCGATCCACGCGGTGGTGCCGGAGTTGCGCGACGGTCCTCCCCAGTCGCTGGTCCACGACATCTGGGGCCTGGGCGATCTCACCCGGCTGGGGGTGTCCTCCGATCCCGAGCGGGACCCGGCGGTGCTGGCGGACCGGATCGAGGACCGAGCGGCCGAGTACCTCGCCCTGGCCGGGGACGGGTCCGCCGCCGATCGCAGGACGTGGTTGGTGGAGGGAACGGAGGTCGGACTGGCGACGCTGACGTGCCACCTGTTGAACGAGACGATCGTCCACGGCTGGGACATCGCCACGGGCGACGGCCGGCGCTGGGACATCTCCCGGGCGCCGGCAGCGATGGTGTTCGACGGCTTCCTCGTGCCGGTCCTCCAGACCCTCGGCCCTCGGGACATGGTCAACCAGGAGCTCGCGGTCGGCCTTCGGGCGACCTACGAGTTACGCCTGCGGGGCGGGTCCCGGCACGTGTTCGCGTTCGATGATGGCGCCCTGAGCGTCGAGGCGCCGTCGTCGCGCCCCGTCGACTGCATCATCACCGCCGACCCGGCCACGCTCCTGCTCGTCGTGTGGGGCCGGCAGGACCAGGCCCGGGCCATCGTCCAACGGCAGCTCGTCGTCTCGGGCCCCAAAGCCTGGCTCGGGCCGCGCCTGCGGTCACTGATGCGCAACCCGTGAGCACGAAGTCACCCGCCGTCCGGGGATCCCCGGTACGTTCGTTGTAACCCCTCGACCGGCGGAGGTAGCCGATGGACACCACGATCGTTCGCGCCGCCATCCACCCCGCGATCGGCATCGCCCGGGTCGGCGACAGTAACGACGAGTACTTCCTCGGCCCGGAGGTGGTGGGAGCCCAGCCGGTGCCGAGCGGCGCCTACAAGGACGCGACCGGGGCCCTGAAGCGCCAGGCCGCCCGCTTCCGCATCTACGGTTACAACGCCGCCGGCGAGTTGGTCAGGGAGCTGACCGACGCCGACAGCGAGATCACGTGGACGGTCCACGTCGCCAACGCGAAGGCCGCCTGGTACCAGTTCCAGATTGCCCTCGACATCCCCGAGGCGGCGGACGCCACCCCGTCGGCGCTGCGCAACGCGACGATCACCGGCGACGCCCGCGCCGCGCTCGTGATCGACCCCGGCCCCCGCACCATCGTCGGCACCGACACCTCCGGCCCGGCCTACGCCTTCGACACGGGGGAGTTCATGGGCACGCCGGTCTACCTGGGCGAGTTGCGCACCGACGAGGCGGGCCGGCTGCTGGTCCTGGGCGGGCGGGGCGTATCGGCGTCCTACGACGGGTCGCCGGCCACCACGTTCGCCAACAACGACAAGTGGCACGACGACGTGTCGGACGGGCCGGTCACGGCGGACGTCGTCGTCGGTGGGCGGCGCGTCCCCGTCGACCCGGCGTGGGTCGTCACGGCCCCGCCCAACTACGCACCCGACGTGATCGGCGTGCGCACCATGTACGACCTCATCCTCGACGCCTTCGTGAGCGCCGACCGGCTCCCGTTCCCGGAGCAGGTTTCGTTCACCGAGCACATCGAGCCGATCCTCGCCCGGTTGTGCAACCTCCAGTGGGTCAACCAGGGGTTTGCGGCGTCGTACGGCTGGGGCGGACGGGAGGAGTTCTTCGACCCCGCCTACCTGGCCCGCCTGTCGAGCACCGCCGAGCGGGACGAGGAGGTGCGCCGCCAGGTCTTCATCGCGTTCCGGGTGTGGAGCCGCGACGCAAGTTCCCCCATCCCGTGGCCATGGCTGTACGGCGACGCCATGAGCATCCCGCCTATCTCGCCGCGCCAGCTCGTGATGCTGGCGAACACGCAGTACCGGCTGCTCGCCCTGTGGGCGGACGGCACGTTCGTGCCGCCGGACGGGAGCGCGCCGCGACCCCGTTCGCTCGACGACGTACCGGTCCCGGACCAGCCGGCGACGCTCGACCGGACGGCGCTCACCTACTGCCTGGCCGACGCCTTCCATCCCGGCTGCGAGATCACCTGGCCCATGCGCCACCTCACGATGTACCAGGCGCCGTTCCGCATCCTCCATCGCCGGCCCGACGACCCCGAACCGCCGTACCCGGCGGTGCTCACGCCCGCGGTCGCACTGGCGCCCGGCGGCCCGCTGGCCGGTCAGACACCCGGGAGCCTGACCCGCTGGATGGCCGTGCCGTGGCAGACCGACTCGGCCAGTTGCCGGTCGGGCTACGAGGCCCGCAGCGACCCTCGCTACGACCCCTACCTCCCGACGTTCT
>JBOGIC010000303.1:0-4455 GCA_050744985.1 Acidimicrobiales bacterium | reverse complement strand
GCATCTGGCAATCCATGAGGACGGCGTCGTAAGCGTGGCCGGCCAGCGCTTCGAGGGCCTCGATGCCGTCGGCGGCGACGTCGGCGGTGAACCCGAGCTGGTTCAGGAACGCCAGCGCGACCTTGCGGTTGACGGCGTTGTCCTCCACCAGCAGCACCCGCCCCCCGACCGTCGTGCTCGGCGCGGCGACGACCTCGGGCGCGGTCACCGCACCCTCGGCGGCGGAGACACCTATGACGGGTGCCGGGCGGGCCTGCAAGACCCCGGCGATGGCGTCGAGCAGGGCCGAACGCCGCACCGGCTTCACAACCCACGCCTGGATGCCGGCCCCTTCCGCCTCGGTCGGCGACCCGCCCGGCGGGGACAGCGCCACAACCGCCGTGCGGGCCAGCATGGGCTCCCGTGCGAAGACGGCCGCCACCTCGTCCTGACTCCGCGCGCCGGCGGCGTTCGGGCCACGCAGGCCGACGGCGTTCGGGCCACGCAGGCCGGTGGCGTTCGGGCCACGCCGGCCGGCCGCGCCACGCAGGCCGAGGTTGGAATCGAGCACGACGACGGCATACGGCTGACCGGCCGCGGCTGCCGCCCGTGCGGCCGCCACGGCCGCCAGCCCGTCGGGCGCTTGGTCGACCCGCATCGACGCCGCCTCGAGCAGGCCGGCGACGTAGCCCCGGACGATCTCGTGGCTGCCGACGACGAGAGCGGGAACACCCGCCACCACCTCCGGTGGACGCCACTCCGCTCGCACCGGCACATCGTCGGACGAGCCGAACGCGATCGTGAACCAGAAGCGACTGCCGGCTCCAGGCTCGCCGTCCACACCGATCTGCCCGCCCATCATCTCGACGAGCTGCCGGCAGATCGCCAGGCCCAGCCCGCTCCCACCGTAGAGCCGGGTCGTCGACGGGTCCGCCTGCTCGAAGGCCTCGAACAGGCGCGCCGAGTCGTCCGGGTCGACGCCGATCCCCGTGTCGGCGACCTCGAACCGCACGCGGCCCACGGCATTCGGGTCACGCAATCCGTGGGCGGGGTCGCGGGTCGCACGCACGACGATGTCGCCGGCCTCGGTGAACTTCACTGCGTTCGACACCAGGTTGGAGAGCACCTGGCGGACCCGCAGCCGGTCACCCCGCACGATCGCGGGCAGTTCCGGGTCGACGACGCCGACGAGCTCCAGGCCCTTGTCGGCGGCCCGCCGGCTGAACGGCCCCAGCGCCGACTCGACGAGGGTGCGGAGGTCGAACTCGTGGACCTCGATGTCGAGCTTGCCCGCCTCGATCTTCGAGAAGTCGAGCACGTCGTCGATGATCTCGGTGAGCGACTCCGCCGAGTCCACCAGCGTGTCGACGTACTCGCGCTGGCGCTGATCCAGGCTGGTGTCCTGCAGCAGCGCCGCCATGCCCATCACGCCGTTCATCGGCGTGCGGATCTCGTGGCTCATGTTGGCAACGAACGCCGACTTCAGGCGCGACGCCTCGATGGCCTGTGACAGCGCCTGCTCCTCGGCCCGCTTGCGTTCGGTGACGTCGCGCAGGTTCACGACGATGCCGGCCACCGCGGGGTCCTCCAGAAGGCTCCGGCTGATCGACTCCACGTCATGCCATGAGCCGTCGGCGTGGCGCAGCCGGTATTCGTCGCGCTGCTCCTGCTCGGGGTGGCTGACGGCGGCGGCCAGGCTCTCGGCTACCCGTTCCCGATCGTCGGGGTGGACGACCGCGAGCAGGCTCGTGCCCAGGGCGCCGCCGGGCCGACCGTCGAAGTACCGATCGGCCGCCGGGTTGGCGTACATGACGCGCATGTCCCGGTCGACGATCGCGATCAGGTCGCTCGATCGCCGGACCAGCTGCTCCTGGCGAGCCTGGCTGCGCCCCAGTAGGTCCACGGCGGTCTGCCGCTCCCGCATCAGCGCGAGGAACCGTCCCAGCACCAGCGCCGCCATGATGGTGACCGTCGCGACGAGGACGATCTCGTCGAACGCCGACGCATTACGCGCCATGACCGCCGACGGGCCCACCACGACCGCGATCGAGACCAGCGCGAGCCGAACCCGCCCGTACCGAGACGGCCCGCCGTCCGGTGCGACGGTCAGGCGGCGCATCGAGGAGTGGAGGGCCGCCCCCGCCAGCAGGCCATAGGACACGAGCCACAGCAGGTCGACCCAGTGGCCCGACTCGTAGCCCTCGGTCGGGACGGTCACGGCGTAGACGACGTCGCCCGCGAGCTGCGCCACGACGCCCCCCATGAGGAGGCAGTAGCTGAGGTTCCGCATGCGGGATGTCGCGGCGAAGGCCGTGCCCGCCAGCACCCCGATGAGCACGACGTCGGCCACCGGGTAGGCGAGCTCGACGATCCGTGTCGCCACCGACGACGCCGTCTCGCGCACGGCCGGGTCGACGAGCAGCTCCCACGCCACGGTCAACGTCGCGACGCCGAAGATGCCACCCTCCAGCAGCAGCCCCCATCGCCGCCCCCGGTAGCCCGCCCGGGCCAGAGAGATCACGCCCAGGGTGAGAGGCACGTACGCCGCCAGGTAGAAGATGTCCGCGACCGAGGGTTCGGGGATCGGAGTGTGAAGTATGAGGTCGTAGGCGTTGAAGATGCCGTCGGCGAAGGAAAACAGGCCCAAGCCCAGGGCGATCAGGTACCACCCCTTGGGTCGCGGCGGCCTCCACCGGCGTACGCCGAGCACGATCGAGACGACGGCCAGGATGCCCAGGCCCTGGTACGCGATGTCCTGGAGAAGCAACGGCAGCCATAGGTAGAGCGCGCACACGACCGCGAACACGACGGAGATCACGACGAAGGGCGCGTTCTCGCGAACCCGCTGCCAGGGTGCCGCCTCCCCGTGTAGCTGATCGGGGGCGCGTGTCGCGGGCGATGGCCCCTCCCGAGCCTCAACCCGGTTCCTCAAGGCGTCATCACCCACGCTCCCCACCGCTCCGTCTCAGACCGACCTCTCCTTTCATGTTTCGGCTCGCGCGAGGCCCCGGACAAGGGCCGATTGCCATCCGCAGCAAATACCTCGGTTCCAGCTCAATCGGGGCCGCGTCTGTGTCGATGATGATCGGATGGAGCCTCGGGGGTGTGGGCTGGATCTCATCGCGCGTCCTACCCTCATGGTCGACCATCTGGGGCCGTTACGTGCGGGCCCGGGTTCGGAGGGCTGGGAAGCATGAAGACCGTTCTCGTCGTGGACGACGATCCCGACATACGTGAGCTCATCATCTGGAAGCTGAGCCAATCAGGCTACGCGACGATCGCCGCCGCCAACGGCGAAGACGCGCTGGCAGCCGTCCGGGCCCGGAGGGCTGACCTCCCCGACCTGGTCCTCCTCGACTGGATGATGCCGAAGCAGGCGGGCATCGACGTGTGCCGGGCCATCCGGCAGGATCCGGTCACGGCCCACATCCCCGTCGTCTTCCTGACCGCCAAGGCCCAGCAGTCGGAGATGGAGCGAGGCTTCGAGGCGGGTGCCGACGACTACATCGTGAAGCCGTTCAGCCCCCGCGAGATGCTCAGCCGGATCGAGGCCGTCCTGGCCCGGGCCGAAGGCGCGAAATAGTCACTCCGCCTCGAAGCGGTAGCCGACGTTGCGCACGGCGCGGATCCAGCGCGGGCTGGCGGGGTCGGGCTCGATCTTCTTGCGCACCCGCCGGATGTGCTCGGTGACGGTGGCGGTGTCCTGCCAGGCCGTCCTCGAACGCCATACGTCCTGCAGCAACTGCTCGCGCGTGAACACCTGTCCGGGGCGGGCCGCCATGTAGGCCAGGAGGTCGAACTCGCGGCGGCTGAGCGTGACGGTCTCGCCGCCGACGGCGACCTCCCGGGCGCCGAGCCGGATCTCGAGCACGCCGAAGCGAATGGTGACCTCCTGGGCTTGGCGGCTCCGGCGCAGGGCGGCGCGAACGCGCGCGGCGAACTCCCGCATCAGGAACGGCTTGAGCACGAAGTCGTCGGCGCCGAGGTCGAGGGCCAGCACGCGTTCGCTCTCCCCCTCTTGTCCGGAGACCACCATGACCGGAACGCCGACCCGGGGACGGAGCCGGCTCAGCACCTCGAAGCCGCTCATGTCCGGCATCTCGATGTCGAGCACGATCAGGTCGGGACGGTGCTCGTCGACCGCGGCCAGCGCCGTCTCGCCGTCGGCCGCTGTCACCACGTGGTGGCCTTCCCGCTCGAGCAGCGAACGGGCCAAGCCGACGAAGGTCTCGTCGTCGTCGACGACGAGGATGACCGCGGACCCATCGCGTCCCGGCAAGGCGGCGAGGCTAGGAGCGGTCGCCGGCCTCGGGGCGGCGCGGGTCAGGGCGTTCGGGCCACGCAGGCCGGTCATGGCGTTCGGGCCACGCAGGCCGGTCATGGCGTTCGGGCCACGCAGGCCGGTCATGGCGTTCGGGCCACGCAGGCCGGTCATGAGGGCCGCCGCCGTCGTGTGCTCCGGCGTCGTGAAGTCGT
>JBOGIC010000302.1:0-7015 GCA_050744985.1 Acidimicrobiales bacterium | reverse complement strand
GTCCCACCAGGCCCGGGACTTGCTGATGGGGATGAAAGCCGCCAGCGTCGCCTCCGAACGTCCCAGGGGGTGGCTGGCGGGCCACCAGGGCGTCACGCTCGGGCCTCTCGACGTAGCGCTCGTGGCTGGTGGTCCCCCAAAGCACCCAGGCCCCCGGCGGTCGCCGACAGCCG
Organism: Acidimicrobiales bacterium; assembly: GCA_050744985.1. GTDB lineage: Bacteria > Actinomycetota > Acidimicrobiia > Acidimicrobiales > AC-14 > JBOGIC01. The sequence continues at coordinate 6,842 of JBOGIC010000302.1, read as the reverse complement.
AGCCTCGCCTTCGACGACATCGACGCGATCGGCACCAGGAAGGGGATCGCTCGGCTACGGCCGTCAGTCGCCGGATCCGCCAATCCACACGGGCGCTGCCGACGAAGTTGACCAGGAGGGGGGAAGCCACGGGAAGAGCATGGCTCAACAGGCTCACCCCCGGCGGCCGCCAGAAGAGTCAGCTCACCGTCCGTCCGTACTGCGGGTTTCGGGCTCATCCTGGCCGTACCCCTCCTACCCCGCCATGCGGTGACGACCGACGCGACGAGGGGACGGGCGGTGCGCCCGTCCCCTCAATCGGTCCCCCCCTTCAGGTTCAGGCGGCGAAGGCCAACCGGTTGTTGATCTGGTCGAAGACGTTCTTGGCGATCTCCTGCTTGGTGCGGTTGCCCGCGTACCAGGCGCCTCCGCTGTACGGGCTCGGCGACGTGGACAGCGAGGTGAGGATCGCCTGCACTGTCATCGGCGAGCTCGGCACGGCGCCGGCGGTCACGCCATTGGTCGACGGCGTGTTGTTCTGGCAGACCGCCGTACCGGTCGACAGGTTGTCGACCATGGAGCAGACGGCCGTCGTGTCCATGCTGAAGCCGCCCACTGACCCGGCCGTGAAGAAGTTGGACGGCGGCTTGGCCTTGCCGACGGCCGTCGTCGTCCACCCCTGGGTCGGGTTGCTGAAGTACACATCCAGCGCCGTGGCCAGCATCTGGGCTCGGAGCATGGTGTTCATGTTCGTGGCCGAAGCACCGCCGATGATCCCGTTGACGTAGGTCACGAGCTGGCGGCAGCTCTTGCCGGCGGCGTCAGCGAAGGGGCCGGTCGCCGGGGCACCGCCGAGGCTCGACAGGTAGGCGGCGAGGCTGTTGGCGCTCGTGTCCCGGCAGTACCCTGAGATCAGGCTGTTGCCGTTCGGGCCCTTCCAGAAGCCGATCGTCAGCGCCCCCGTCTTGGCCGGACCGCACACGGTGACGGACTTGCTCGCGGAACCGGTCGACTTGGTGTCGTTCGTCGTGAACCCGGCGGTGTTGGGCCAGCTCTCGCAACCGTTCGCCGGCACCGGGACCGTGCTGGCGTAGGTGAAGCCTCGCGGGTTGGGCGACCCGCACGCCGTCCCGAGGTTCCCACCGACCGAATCGGCCACGTCCACGCACTCGTCGATGGTGTCCTCCGTGAACACGATGCCGTTGCCGCTGGGGCCGCTGAAGGTGAAGTCCGCCGATCCGGCGGACAGGAGATTGCCGTTCGAGAGCAGCTGGTCCGGCCACGTGGCCGTGACGGTGTTGCTGAGCGCAACTTGAGGCAGCGAGCTGAGCGTGCAGACGTAGCCCAGCGTCGTCTCGAAGGCGCTGAGCGTTGCGCCCGAGCCGTTTGCTACCGAGCACTGGGTGCCGTCGGACAGCGCGTCGCTGACGTTCACGCCGCTGACGGGCACCGGCGGCAGGGCCTGGTCGGTGTTCGGGTTCGTCACCGTGATGGTGCCCGTCACCTTCACGGCGCTGATCGTGCCACCGTCACGAGTGACGGTGACCGTGTAGGTGAACGTGGTGGTGCCGCCGATCTGCTTCACGAGGGTCTTGTCGGCCGCCTTGTCGATCGTCCACGCGTAGCGGTTGTCGTAGGCGCCGGCGGCGTCCTTGGTGACCGTAAGGGGCTTGGCGGCGATGATCGACGGCGTGTCGGGCCCGAGACTGACCTTGAAGGCGTCGTACTTGCACTGGCTGGCGTTGACCGGGTGCCCGCTCGCCAACGAACAGGTTGCGAGGATGTAGACGCCCCCCGAGCTCGGCGTGTCGGCGTAGTCCGCCAGGCGGATCTTGTTGGCGCTGAAGCCATGCGAACCCGCGTAGCTCACGACCCCGCCCGAGACGGTGTAGCTCCGGTTGGTGTACGCGTCATAGTCGTCGGACAGGTTCTTGGCCGCCCCGTCGTTCGGGTCAGCCTGGCCGCCCGGCTCGAGCACGGCGAAGAAGTAGCTCCCGTCACCGGCGTACGCGGTCGCCGGGCCGCCGCTCATCCAGACCCATTGCTTGCCGTCGTAGATGTTGCAGTTGGTGCTCGGGTTGCCGTTCTTGCAATGGCCGGTGCCGTCGACCGCCTCGTTCACGCTGGTGAAGGCGGCGCCGGTCGTCGGCGGGCTCGCCGACGCGCTCGCCGACGCGACGGGCGCTGTGGCCAGGACGGCGATGGCGGCCGCCCCGAGGCAGGCCACGATGGCACCGATGGCTGTCGCCCTGGATCGGGCGGGCGAGCATGACCGGACGGGCGAAGGAGGCTTCATTGCGTGGACCCCTTTCGGGTGGCGTGGGCACTGACCGACTACGAAGCCAAGCCTGGCGCTGGGATCCCAACTCCCCACCGGGGAATTCCCAACCTTCGGTCAACGAAGTCGAAACCGCCACCCGTCATGGCAGGGGACGTGCGACCCGAACGGGTCAGGCGCGCCGGTTCGGTCGTCGAACTGAGTGTCGCCGACTATCGCACGGGTGGCGGCGACACTCAGTTCCGTGCGCAACGGCCCGCCCCAAGGCGCGTGAAACGATCGCGCACCTCCGCAGACTGTACGGTCGCATGCCGACGACGAGAGGAAAGACGATGGCTGGAGTGGAAAGCAGGAGCCTGGATGCGCCCGAGGAGACCCGGACACCGCCCAAGGCGCTGCTCGAACTGGTGAACCTCGGTGGCGCCAAGGTGGGGCGGGCGACGTTCGAGCCGGGCTGGAAGTGGTCGGAGTCCATCAAGCCCATCGTGGGCACCGAGTCCTGCGCGGTGCATCACCTCGGCATCATCCTGAGCGGGCAGCTGCACGTCGTGCACGACGACGGGTCCGAGGCCGATATCGACGCCGGCGAGGTCTACGAGATCCAACCGGGCCACGACGCATGGGTGGTGGGCGACGAGCCCGCGGTGGCCGTCGAGTTCGACTCCTCGACCGTGGCCACGTTCGCCGCGCAGTAACCAGTCCGCTCCGGGCGCACTACCGCTGCAGCATCCGCCCGACCGCGCCCATGAGCTCGCGCACCTGCTCGTCGGGATCGGTCGGTCCCCCGCCGCCGCCCAGGAGGCAGTGGCGCGCATGGTCGTCGAGCAGGCCGAGGGCGACCTTGTCGAGGGCCGCCCGGATGGCCGTGATCTGGGTCAGGACGTCGATGCAGTACCGGTCTTCGTCGACCATGCGCGACACGCCCCGCACCTGCCCCTCGATGCGGGCAAGGCGGTCCCGTAGCTCGTCCTTGGTGGCGGTGTATCCCCGTGGCTGACCAGCCATATCGCTCCTTACTGGGTTGGACTAGGACACCCCGGCGGGGCCCGCCGCGGCACGCTCGGGTTGGAAGCGGCGGAGCCGCAGCGAGTTGGTGACCACGAACACGCTCGACAGCGCCATGGCGGCCCCGGCGAACAGCGGGTTCAGGAGCCCGAGCATCGCCACCGGGATGAGCACGACGTTGTAGGCGAAGGCCCAGAACAGGTTGCCCTTGATCGTCCGCAGCGTCCGGCGCGACAGCCGGATCGCATCGGCCGCCGCCCGGAGATCGCCGGTCACCAGCGTCAGGTCGGAGGCCTCGATGGCCACATCGGTCCCCGTGCCGATGGCCAGGCCCAGATCGGCCTGTGCAAGCGCGGGGGCATCGTTGACGCCGTCACCCACCATGGCCACCACGCGCCCCTCGGCCTGCAGGCGGGTGACGACCTCGGCTTTCTCGGAGGGCAGCACCTCGGCGACGACCTGGTCGATCCCGAGGCTCCGGGCCACGGCCCGGGCGGTCGCCTCGTTGTCGCCGGTCAGGAGGACGGGTCGCAGGCCGAGCGCCTCGAGCCGCGCCACGGCCTCGGCGCTCGTCGGCTTCACGGTGTCGGCGACGGTCAGCACGGCCCGGACCTGGCCGTCCCATCCCGCACAGATCGCCGTCTGCCCCGCCGCATGGGCGGCCTCCAGGGCACGGTCGAGGCCGGGCGTGAGGTGCATGGCCCAATCGGCCAGCAGCCCCGGGCGGCCGGCGACGACGGCGTGGCCGTCGACGACGCCCTCCACGCCGAGTCCCTCGCGGTTGGTGAAGCTCTCGACCACGGGCAACGAGCCGAGCTCGGCGCGGGCCGCCGCCGAGATCGCCCGGGCGATCGGATGCTCCGACGCATCCTCGAGGGCGCCGACGAGCCGCACGGCCTCGGCCCGGTCGCCGCCGCCGGCCATGGCGACATCGACCAGGCTCATCTTCCCGGTGGTCACCGTGCCGGTCTTGTCGAGCACGATGGTGTCGACACGGCGGGTGGACTCGAGCACCTCCGGGCCCTTGATGAGGATCCCGAGCTGAGCGCCGCGGCCGGTGCCGACGAGGAGCGCGGTCGGGGTGGCGAGCCCGAGGGCGCAGGGGCAGGCGATGACCAGGGTGGCGACGGCGGCCGAGAAGGCGAAGGTCACCCCGGCCCCGTCGCCCAGCCAGAAGCCGAGCGTGGCGGCGGAGAGCACGAGGACGATCGGGACGAAGACACCCGAGATCCGGTCGGCGAGGCGCTGCACCGGCGCCTTCCCGGTCTGGGCCTCCTCGACCAACCGGGCGATCTGGGCCAAGGCGGTGTCCGAGCCCACCTTGGTGGCGCGCACCACCAGGCGCCCGCCCGCGTTGACCGTCGCCCCGACGACCTCGTCGCCGGGATGCTTCTCGACGGGGACCGACTCGCCGGTCAGAAGCGATTGGTCGACCGCGCTGGTGCCATCCTCGACGACGCCGTCGGTGGCAACCTTCTCGCCCGGGCGCACGACAAACCGATCCCCCACCTTCAGGGCATCGACCGGCACCCGCCGCTCGGTACCGTCGGCGCCCAGCACGGCGACGTCCTTGACCCCCAACTCGAGGAGGGCCCTGAGAGCGGCGCCGGCTCGCCGCTTGGCCCGTGCCTCGAAATACCGCCCGGCCAGGATCAGCGTGGTCACGACGCCGGCCGCCTCGAGGTAGATGTGCGAGGTGCTGGCGTCGCGGTCCAGCACGAGCTGCATGGGCATGTCCATCCCCGGCATGCCGGCGTCGAGGAAGAACAGGGCGACCACGCTCCAGCCCCACGCCGCGAGGATGCCGACGGAGATCAGCGTGTCCATCGTCGCCGTGCCGTGACGCAGGTTCTGCCACGCGGCCCGGTGGAAGGGCCACCCGGCCCAGAACACGACCGGCGTGGCCAGCTGGAGCGCCGCCCACTGCCAATAGTCGAACTGCAGCGCCGGGATCATGGAGATGGCCAGCAGCGGCGCCGACAGCAGCGCGGCACCGATGAGGCGTCGCCGTAGGGCCTGTACCTCGCGGTCGTTGTCGTCGATCTCGGCGGCGCCGGCGGGCGCGGCCTCGGGCAGCCGGGCCCGGTACCCGGCGGCCTCGACCGCTCCCACCAGCTCGGTCGGGCTGACCTGGGACGGATCGAACCGCACGGTCGCCCGCTCCGTGGCGTAGTTCACGCTCGCCTCGACACCGGCCAGCTTGTTGAGCTTGCGCTCGATGCGGTTCGCACACGACGCGCAGGTCATGCCCTCGACCGGGAGCTCGAGACGCTCCGTCGCCACGTGTGCCGGCGCACTCATCGTGGCACCTCCAACGTGTAGGACGCCGTGCGGACCTCCCCGCCGGTCTGGAACTGAAGGAACAACCGGTACCGGCCCGGCGTGGGAAAGGTGGCGGCGAAGTTGATCTCGTTGCCGTGCGCCGCGGTCGGGTGCACGTGCAGGTAGGCGAGATCTCCCTCGCGAAGGGCCACGAGGTGACCCTTGGCGCCCAGGTAGGGCTCCAGGCCGTCGAACGGCAGGCCGCTTCGGGCTACGGCGAAGCTCAACCCGGTCTCTCGCGCCGCGCCCGTCCCAGGTGCCGACAGCGTGACGTCGAACTCCGATGACCGACCGGATGCGTCGAGCGCCCGGGCCGTAGACCGGGGATCCGGCAGGACCCTCGGCTGGAAGTCCCCACCGACGAAGAGGTCGGTGGCGAGGGTCTGGCGGTCGTCGCCGATCTTGAAGTCGGCGAAGGCCCGATAGGTGCCGGGCGCGGGCAGGTTGAGATCGATCGACCACGTGCCGTCATCGCCCTTGACCGGGTGGACGTGTTCGAACACCGCCGTGTCCCGTCGCACGACGACCAGGTGCAGCTCCTTGTCGTGCTCGAGCTCGAAGGCGCCTCGAATCGTGCGTCCGCGATCGTCGGTGATCCGGAAGGTGAACGGCGCCGGTTGCCCGGGGCTGTACAGCGCGCGGTCGACCTCGAGCGCATACCCGTTGGCAGAAACGGCCAGGCCGCCGGGCAGCTGGTCGCGGTGCTGGTCGCCGCCTTCCGAGCTGTGCGCGGCCCCGCCGTCGGCGTGATCGCCCGCCGGCGGCTCGTCGGTCGGGTCGATCAGCGCGCCGGCAGCGAGGGCCACGCCGAACGTCAGACCCAGCACCCCGGCGAAGGCGGCCAGCTTGGTCGGAACGTTCACGTCGAGACCCGGTAGCCGGCCTCCTCGACGGCCGCCCGAACGGCGTCGTCGTCGATACCCTTACCCCGCACGACGAGACGCCCGGTGACGTGGTCGGCGTGCGCCGACTCAACGCCCGCCAGCTCCTCGACCTCCTCGCGCACCGACATCTCGCAGTGCCCGCACGTCATGCCGTTGACGGCGTAGGTCTTCTCGGTCGTGTCCATGACCGAAGGGTACCCGATGGGGGTATGGGTAGCAAGCGCGAATCAGCGGCAGTCGACGCAGACGGCCGACCCAGGCGTGAACTGCGTCTCGGCCTTGTGCATGCGACAGACCTCGCACAGGCGCCTGGCGGCCACCTTCGGCTTCGGTGCCGGCTTCGCCGCGCCGGCGGGCTTCCGCCGCGTCCGAGG
>JBOGIC010000301.1:0-5215 GCA_050744985.1 Acidimicrobiales bacterium | reverse complement strand
CATGCCATCGCATCATCCATCACGGACTGCGTCCGACGGCGGAGCGGGAGCTACAGATCGGTTTCGTATTCGCGCACGACCGTACGGCGGCCGCGGGTGCGGTAGTACCGGGGGCCGCCGATGAGGCTGACCAGGAGGACCACCAGTAGCACGATCAACAGAAGCGTAAGCATGGCTGGGTTGTTTCCCCAATGGGCACGCCTCCAATCCGTTCGGCATCGCCGTGAGTGGGGAAAGTCGTCTCCATGCCTCACTCCAAACTCGCTCGACCGGTCGTGGCCGTGGTGGTGCTCGCGGGGGCCGCCGCGCTCGGCCTCGGCGGATTGACGTTGGCGGAGACCGTCCCCGCCGACTCGACGACGCCGACCACCACAGCCAGCTCCGGCAGCCCCGGCGCCAGCACCGACAACGTGGCGGTCGCCGCCAACACCAAGGACGGGAGGACGGTCGTCGCTCTAAGCATCAAGATCGTCCAGACCGATTCGTCGTCGGTCGACGCCGCCAACGCCGCGGTCGCGGCGGCGAGCTGCACGGACTGCCAGACGGTGGCCATCGCCCTCGAAGGCGTGCTGATCATCGGCAGCCCGACCGACTTCCAGCCGACGAACATCGCGCTGGCCATCAACAGCGAGTGCACGAACTGCCAGACGCTGGCGGCGGCATACCAGAGCGTGGTGCAGAACGACACGCGGGTGCGCATAACCGGCTCGGGCCGCCAGCAGATCGCCGCCATCCGCACCGACCTCCTGTCGCTGCGCAACTCCGGCCTCGACATCGCCACCATCCAGCAGCGGGTCAACGACGCGGCTGGGCGCTTCGTGGCGGTTCTGCAGAACGAGGTGGTCCCGGTCGGCACGCCGGCGGTGGCGGGGCAGCCGTCGTCCGCGTCGTCGGCGACCAGCACCACGCCGACGACGGTCGCCACGACTTCGACCACGACCACCGCGCCGGCAACGACGACGCCGTCCACCACCACGCCGCCGACGACGGCGCCGACGACGACGCCGTAGCCGTCAGTCGTCGCGGCGGTCAGGCTCCGCCGCTTCGGAGTCCTCGCTGTAGGCCGCGGTGACGACGCCCGGCTCGTCTACGTTGACGGCAACGGCAGCATTGGTGCGCTCATCGCGTTCGAGGGCCTGGCGGAGCCGTTCCCGGATGAGCCGACCGACCTCGCTCACGGCGTTGTCGTGGTCGGGGCCGCCTGGGTCGTGGTGGTGCGGGCGACCGTGGTGCTCGTCGTCGCCCCGACCGTCGTGGTCGGCCGGGCCACCGTCGTCCCGGGCCCGTCGGCGGCAGTCGTCGGCGTCGCCGTCGGCGTCGTGGTCGTCGTCGCCTCCGAGCCGGCCGGCGAGGACGGTGGCGACTCTTTGGGCAGGTCGGAGAGGTCCTGTATGCCCCGGATGCCCTGGACGAGGGTGCCTCGCTCCCCGGGCTGGATGGGCGTGTAGTTCCGCGGGGACAGCCACGAATTCAACAGCAACGCCACCGCGGCGCCGGCCGCGAGGATGGCGACGGTCCGAACCATCGGCCGACCTTCGGTGCGCCTCCACACGAACCGCACGCCGCCCCGGCCCGTGCGGGCCACGATCAGAAGAATGCCGAGGATGGGCAAGGTGAGCACGACCAGCTGGAGCGCGGCGGAGATGCCCCCGAGCGTGTCGCCGGAGCCGAACGCGTCGCGCAGGGAGCTGAACACCTGCTGGCCCGAGTCCCATGCCGTTCCGAGGATGCGGGGCAGGTGCGCCAGGATGACGAGCAGCTCGAACACCAGCAGCGGCACCACGACGAGCACCCACCCGGTCACCGCCAACCGCACCCACGGCTTCAGCTGCCGCACCCGCTCGTCGGGCTTGTTCCACGGGACCATGCTCCGCAGGATGGGGCCCGTGCGAGTGAACAGGTCGGGCACGCCGGTCAGGTCGGAGACGATGTAGTACCCGTCGAGGCGCACGACGGGCAAGAGCTGATGGGCGATCTCCAGGTGCTGGAAGACGATGAGCAGCAAGAGGGGCTCGAAGCCGGTCACGAGGAAGGCAGCCGTCGTGGCAATCACGACGATGGCGTTGAAGTAGATGCCACCGAGGTCGGTGCGCAGCCGGGCCCCGCGCCCCAGCCGGTACGTGTCGCTGACGTCGGTGTAGAACGCGGGCCACGCGAGGTACAGGCCGCACCCCATCTTGCCGGGCTTGCCCCCGCCGTAGCGGCAGGCGGCAGCATGCCCGATCTCGTGGAAGCCCGCCGACAGCACGATGGCGGCGAAGAGGGGGAGGAAGACCCCGGGGTGGTACACCGCCTGGCGCACCGACTGCGCCACGCCGTGCACCGTGAACAACCACCAGTCGGCGACCACCAGTGTGCCGAGCACACCCAACACGATCAGCGGAAGGAACAGCGGCTGGAACATCCCGCCGAGCCCGTGGGACACCGACTCCGGGATCACGGCCGCCTTGAGCTTGAACCCGAGCAGCGGATCGTGCTTTTCGACGACCGGGCTGCGGCCGTCCGCCGCCGCCAGGACACCGAGGGGCCTCAGCTTCTCCTCGGCCAGGAAGCGGACGCTGTCGGCGTCGACGCCGCGCTCGATCGCGACGGTCATCTCCTCGGCGATCTGCTCGTAGCTGCGCTGCCCGTCCGCTCGCACCGCGACTTCGTAGAGCAGCGGCGGCAGTTGGATCACCTGGCCATCGGGGCGGCGGACCAGGCTCGGGGCCTCGCGGTAGCCGGACCCTTCGTACTCCCCGATCAGCTCGACGCCCTCGGCCAGTATCGGCGGCACCTCGGCCTCCGCCCCCGAAGGGCCGGGCGCGGGCGTCGCCTTACCCGTCCGGTGCTCTCGGGCGATCGTCATGCTGCCTCCCAGACGTCCTTTGGGGCCCGCCGCGCCCTTCGTGGCGGCAGCCGGTTCGTACCGCTCGGCGGACGACCACAAACCGCGCCCGGGGGTTTTGCGGCCACCGCCCCAGGGAACCCTCTAGGCGAAGCCGCCGGACGGAGGGTGGCTTTCCTCGCATCGCTGGCGGGAAAGGCTGGCGACGAGTTCCGCGACCGATTCGAAGGAGGCCATGGTGGCTGACGAATTCAAGAAGCTGACGCGTGAAGAGCTGGAGGCGATCGCCGGAGAGGCGCTACCAGAGCGGGCGGCCATGTCGCTCATCAACGCCAACGTGGCCGCACCGGTGAACCTCGCGGCGGCTCTCAACGTGCTGTCCGACAACTCGACCGCTACTGCGATCGCCGTCCAGGACGCGCCGATCACGCAGACGACCTGATCGGAGACGAACCATGGCGAACGAGGAGTTCAAGCAACTGACGCGTGAAGAGCTCGAGGAGCTCGCCGGTGAGCCGCTCCCCGAGCGAGCGGCCATGTCGCTGATCAACGCCAACCTGGCGATCCCGATCAACGCCGCCATCGCCGCCAACATCCTGTCGGACGGCTCGACCGCCGGCGCCGGGGCGTTTCAGGACACGCCCATCATTCAGGGCATCTGACCCGACCGGACCAGGTGTACGGAGGAGGACGGCCACGCGGCCGTCCTCCGTCGCGTCACGGAACGGCGCGGAGGTTCCCCCGGCCGGGCAGCACCCGGTACGCGTCGTAGACGGAGTCCACCCGTTTGATGGTCGCCAGCAGCGAGTCGAGGTGGGCGGGATCGGCCAGCTCGAACTCGAAGCGCAGGCGCGCCACCCGGTCGGTGCCGGTGTGGGTGAAGCAGGAGAGAATGTTGACGTGGTGCTCGGCCATCACCGTCGACACGTCCCGAAGGAGCTTCGAACGGTCGAGCGCCTCCACCTCGATTGACACGACGAACGAGCCGGCCCGGTCACGGTCCCACTCCACCTCGATCTGGCGTTCCTTCATGTTGGACACCATGGCCACGGCGTTCGCGCAGTCGGCCCGGTGCACCGAGACGCCGCGGCCGGCGGTCACGAAGCCCACGATCTGATCGCCCGGCATCGGGTTGCAGCAGCGCGACAGGCGCACGAGCAGGTCGTCGAGACCCTCGACGTGCACACCCACCGACGGGCGCCGCGGGCGCAGGGGCCGGCGCGCCGTCGACGGCAACTGCTCCTCGGACTCACCCCCCCGGAGATCACGCGCGACCCGCTGCGCCACCGTCTTCGCCGCCACGTGACCTTCACCGATGGCGGCGTGCAGTGACTCCACGTCGGCGTAGTTGAGCGACTTGGCGACGTCGACGAGCAGCGCGGAGTTGGTGATCTTCTGAACCGGGAGGCCCTCCCGGCGCAGGGCCCGCACGAGATCCTCGCGGCCGTTCTCGATCGTCTCCTCGCGGCGGGAGCGGCTGAACCACTGCCGGATCTTGTTGCGGGCGCGAGGCGTCGCGACGATGTGCAACCAGTCGCGCGACGGGCCGGCGCCTTCCACCTTGGAGGTGACGACGTCGACGGTGTCGCCCGACACCAGCCGGCTGTCGAGGGGCACGAGCCGCCCGTTCACCTTGGCGCCGATGCAGCGATGGCCGACCTCGGTGTGGATGGCGTAGGCGAGGTCGATAGGGCTGGCGCCCACGGGCAGGGTGATGACGTCGCCCTTGGGCGTGAAGACGTAGACCTCGTCGTGCTCGAGGTCGCCCTTGAGTGTCTCCATGAACTCCTGCGGGTCGGACGTGTCGCGCTGCCAGTCGACGATGCGGTGCAGCCACGCGGCATCGGCCGCCGGCGGCGCGCCCTCCTTGTAGCCCCAGTGCGCGGCGATGCCGAACTCCGCCCGCAGGTGCATCTCCCGGGTGCGGATCTGCACCTCCAGGGGCTTGCCCTCCGGGCCCACGACGGTGGTGTGCAGGGACTGGTAGAGGTTGAACTTCGGCATCGCGATGTAGTCCTTGAACCGGCCCTGCACCGGCTTCCACGTGGCGTGGATGGTGCCCAGGGCGGCGTAGGCGTCCTTCACGGTGGCGACGATCACCCGGATGCCGACGAGGTCGTAGATCTCGTTGAACTCCTTGCCCCGCAGGATCATCTTCTCGTAGATGCTCCAGCTGTGCTTGGGGCGACCGGTGACCTCGGCGTCGATGCGCAGCTCGGCGAGGCGGGCGGAGACCACGTCGATCACCTCGGCGAGGTACTTCTCCCGCTCGGGCGCCCGCAGCGACACCATCTGCTCGATCTCGGCGTAGCGCTTCGGGTAGAGCGTGGCGAAGGCGAGGTCTTCGAGCTGCCACTTGATGCCGGCGATGCCCAGCCGGTGGGCCAG
>JBOGIC010000300.1:0-1885 GCA_050744985.1 Acidimicrobiales bacterium | reverse complement strand
CCGTCACGGCGTTCGGGCCACGCAGGCCGTCACGGCGTTCGGGCCACGCAGGCCGTCACGGCGTTCGGGCCACGCAGGCCGTCACGGCGTTCGGGCCACGCAGGCCGTCACGGCGTTCGGGCCACGCAGGCCGTCACTCGGGCAGGGCAGAGGCGATGAGGTCGGCCATGCCCTGGGCGCCGGCGCCGCTCAGGTGGATGCCCTCCCCGTCGGAGAACCAGTCGGGGTGCGCGCCGCCGGCGGCCTTCCAGTCGACGAGGCGGGCGTTGGGCCAGCGGGCCACGCCGGCGGCGAGCACGGCGTTGTTGGTGGCCTCCCAGGGGCGCGGCTCCTTGATCGTGATGAACAGCACGAGCCGCTGGTCGGCGACCTCTGCCATCAACGCGTCGAACTGCTGGTCGGAGATGGGGCCGTTGTTGCCGAGCTGCATGGCGACCACGCCCCCGAGGAACCCGTTCTCCCGGCCCGAGCGCAGGGCGTCCACGCCGCTCGGGATGTCGGTGGTACGACATCCGTCGGTGCGCGTGGTGAGCTGGCGGCACTCGCGGGCGTCGACGTGGACCGTCCAGCGAGGGATCGACGCCATGGCGCTCACGGCCCCGGCCATCACCGAGTCACCCACGGCGTAGAGCACGTGGCGGACCGGCGCCGGCGCGGGCGCCGCGGTGCGGGTGCGCGTCACCATCTCGTTCGACTCGGTGAAGGCCGTGAGGACCGAGCCGCGGGAGTCGCCACCGTCGAGGCGCGCCCGCCACGGCCCCAGCTCCGCCGCAGTCGCGACGCGGCCCAGCACGTCGCTGTACAGCTGGGCCACGAACGCTTCGCCGCCCATACCGGCAAACCTCGGCGCCACGTCGGGGCGCTCGAGCAGCGAGGCGGCGATCGTGGCCAGGGGCGTGCCGTCGAGGTAGCGGCGGACGCCGTCGTCGAGCTCGGCGCGCTCGGGCCAGCGCCCGAACAGGCCGAGGTGCAGGCGGGCAACGGAATGCTCGACCCCCGCCCGGGCCAGCAGCGGGCGCGGCGGCGCGGGCGGCGGTGTGCCGGACCGGCTGACGAACTCCTCCGACTCGCTGAAGGCGACGAGCACGAAGGCCCGGTCGTGCCCGCGGGTCAGCGCGGCCGCCCACCCCTCCACCTCGGTGGGAGCGGGCCGCCGGCGCATCACGTTGCGGTACAGGCGTTCGACGAAGACCGGGTCGGTGCTGTCCCCGTACGTGCGGGCGAACGCCGTCGAGCCGGCGACCGCCTCGGCGATGGAGGGCAGGGCGTCGCCGTCGCGGTAGCGGCTGACCCAGTGGTCGAGCTCGGGGCCGGCGGCGTCCCGGCCGCTCGCCGCCATCAACAGGCGCGCGACCGATCCCTCGACGCCGGGCTCGGCCAACGGCAGGCGGGCGGGCGGTGGCCGCACGGGGACGGCGGCGGGCCCGTCGGTCGTCGCCGGCGGCTCACCCGCCGGAGGCACCGGCGCCACCGCGAACCAGCCGGCGAGCGCGACGGGCGCGAGGACAGCGACGCCGAGGACCAACCGACGCGTTTTCACGGTCCGGGTCGGACCATCGCAAGATCTCCTGCGCTTTTTGGGGGGAAGTGCCGCCGCGCCACCGATTTTACCGGGGCCGGTCCGGCCCGCGGCGGACCACCCGGAACCCGGCACCCGCGTGTGGGACTGTGGTGCTCGTATGAACCCGCGGGCGGAGGCCCAGGCCCGGGTGGGCGATGCGTACGAGGCGCGGGTGCTGGAACCGTCGCCGCCGGCGGTCAACGAGGCGCCGTGGTTCGCCGACGACCCCGTCGTGAGCGAGGGGAGCGGGCGGCCCTGTGTGTCGCCGGTCGGCGGGGACCAGACGTGGGACGCATGGCTCACCGACCATCCGGAGCACCGCGA
>JBOGIC010000299.1:0-2054 GCA_050744985.1 Acidimicrobiales bacterium | reverse complement strand
CCGCACACCACGCCCGGCAGCCGGTCGTCGCGGGCCTGGGCCACCGCTCCGACGGCCCACAACGCCCCCCGCCGGCTGAGCCCGAAGCACTCTCCGAACGCCCCCGCCGTCGCCAGCGCCTCCAGCGCCGGCAGGCCCACGCCCGTGCGCCGCACCACGTCTTCGATCGACTGGTACGGCCGCCCGTCGGCGATCCGCTGCGCCATCTCGTCCCCGAGGCTGCGGACGTACTCCAACCCCAACCGAACCGTTTGATCCGCGCCATTGGCCCTCTCAGGTACCTCTTTCGCGGAGTAAAGCGTGGCGTGGGTGTCAGAGGCGTTCACATCGGGCCCCAGCACGGTCACGCCGTGACGGCGGGCGTCGGCCACGAGGGTGTTGGGCGAGTAGAAGCCCATGGGCTGGGAGTTGAGCAGGGCGGCCAGGAACGCGGCCGGGTAGTGCAGCTTGATCCACGACGAGGCGTAGACCAGGTAGGCGAAGCTCACCGAGTGGCTCTCGGGGAAGCCGAAGTCGGCGAAGGCGGCCAGCTTGGCGTAGATCGCATCCGCGGTCTCGCCCGTGATGCCGTTGGCCGCCATCCCCTCGTACAGCCGGCCCCGCAACGCCTCCATGCGCGCGTGGCTGCGCTTGGACCCCATCGCCTGGCGGAGCTGGTCGGCCTCCCCCGGCGAGAAGTCGGCCACGTCGATGGCCATCTGCATGAGCTGCTCCTGGAACAGCGGCACCCCCAGCGTCTTGCGCAGCGCCGGCTCGAGCCGCGGGTGCAGGTAGGTGACCTCCTCCTGCCCGTTGCGCCGGCGGATGTAGGGGTGCACCGACCCGCCCTGGATCGGCCCGGGCCGGATCAGCGCCACCTCCACCACCAGGTCGTAGAACGTGCGCGGCTTCAGGCGCGGGAGCGTGGCCATCTGGGCCCGGCTCTCGACCTGGAACACGCCCACCGAGTCGGCCTCGCACAGCATGTCGTAGACCTCGGGCTCCTGGGGGATCGTCGCCAGGTCGACGGCGACGCCGTGGTGCTCGCGGATCATGTCGACGGCCAGGTGCAGCGCCGTCAGCATCCCCAGCCCGAGGAGGTCGATCTTCACCAGGCCGGCCACGGCGCAGTCGTCCTTGTCCCACTGCAGGACGGTGCGGCCCTCCATGCGCGCCCACTCCACCGGGCACACCTCCACCACCGGCCGGTCGCAGATCACCATCCCGCCCGAGTGGATGCCGAGGTGGCGCGGGTAGCCCTCCACCTGCCGGGCCAACTCCAGGACCGTCACCGGGATGTCCGTATCGGTGGGCAGCTCGGACAGCCACCACCCCTCCACCTGCTTCGACCACGCGTCCAGCGCGCCCGGCGGGTGGCCCAGGGCCCGGCCCATGTCGCGCACCGCCGACTTGGGCCGGTAGGTGATGACGTTGGCCACCTGCGCGGCGTTCTCCCGGCCGTAGCGCCGGTAGACGTACTGGATGGCCTCCTCGCGCCGTTCGTGCTCGATGTCGAGGTCGATGTCGGGCGGGCCGTCGCGCTCGGGCGACAGGAACCGCTCGAACAGCAGGCCGAGCCCCACGGCGTCGGCCTTGGTGATGCCGAGGGCGTAGCAGACTGCCGAGTTGGCCGCCGACCCCCGCCCCTGGCAGTAGATGTCGTTGCGGCGGCAGAACTCGACGATGTCCCAGACGATCAGGAAGTAGCCGGGAAAGCCCAGCGCCTCGATCACGTCGAGCTCGTGCTGGATCTGGGCGTGGGCCTTGTCGTTGCCCGGATAGCGCATGGCCTCGCCCCGGCGGGTCAGCTCGCGCAGCCACGTCATCTCGGTGTGGCCCTCGGGCACCGGGTAGTCGGGCAGCCGCGGCGCCACCAGCGACAGGTCGAACGCGCACGCCCGCCCGTACTCGGCCGCCCGCTCGACCACGCCCGGGTAGCGGGCGAAGCGCCGGGCCTGCTCGGCGCCCGAGCGCAGGTGGGCCGACGCCGCCGCCGGCAGCCACCCGTCGATCTCGTCGAGGGACCGGCGGGCGCGCACAGCCGCCAGTGCGGACGCGAGCCGGCGCCGCGCGGG
>JBOGIC010000298.1:0-2206 GCA_050744985.1 Acidimicrobiales bacterium | reverse complement strand
GTCTCTCCTTCGGCGGCGAGGCCGGCGAAGAGCACCGCCGCCTTCACCTGAGCCGACGGCACGGGCAGCGCGTACTCGATGCCCTTGAGGTCGCCGCCCCGCACGACCAGAGGGGGGAGCCGTCCGCCGTCGCGGCCGTCGATGTCGGCTCCCATACGGCGCAGCGGCGAAGTCACGCGGTCCATGGGGCGGCGGCGGATGGAGGCATCGCCCGTCAGCACGGCGAGGCCCGGCACCGTGGCGCACACGCCGGCCAGCAGGCGCATGGTCGTGCCGGAGTTGCCCACGTCGATCACGTCCTCGGGCTCGCGCAGCCGGGTCCTCCCGCCCGTGACCGTCTGACCCTCGACGGCGGCTCCCAGCAGCCCGACGGCGGCGCGGGTGCGGGCCACGTCGTCGCCGGTCGACAGCCCGCGCACCACGGACGTCCCGTCCGCCAGCGCGGCCAGGAGCAACGCCCGGTGCGAGATCGACTTGTCACCCGGAACCCGCAACCGTCCCCGGAGGGGCCGGCCTCCGGTCACCCGCAACACGGTGGTCACGGCTCCACCGGGTGGACCGACGACCGGTAGCCGCGCCCGACGAGCGCGGCGCGCAGGTGGTCGGTCACCGACGCGTCGACGACCAGCAGAAGCACGCCCGACGGGCCTTCGCTGGAGTGGGCGATCTCGACGTCGAAGATGTTGACGCCCAGCTCGCCGAGCAGGGTCGTGACCTCGGCCAGCGCGCCCGGACGGTCCTGCACCGGCACCCGTACCTCGGCCAGCTCGTCGGGCCGGGCGGCGCGGGCGGGCAGGTTGGTGCGGGCCGTGCGGGCCCGTTCGAGGGCCTGTAACAGGCCGGGCCGATCGCCCAGCACGACCAGGTCGCGCATCGACGAGATCGCCGCCGCCAGCTCGTCGAGGCCCTTGACGATGGCGGCGCGGTTCTCGGTGCAGATGTCGAGCCAGATGCCGGGATGGCCGGCGGCGATGCGGGTCATGTCCCGGAACCCGCCGGCCGCCAGGCGCAGGAGGGCGGCGTGCTCCTCGGCGCCGGCGGCCGCCTGCACCATGAGGGCGGCGGCGGCGAGGTGCGGCACGTGCGACACCCTCGCCACGAGGTCGTCGTGACGGTCGGGGGGTAGGGCCAGCACCTCGGCGCCGAGGCCGGTGACCGCGGCCCGCACGCGCGTGTACGCCGCGGGGTCGGTGTCGGCGTTGGGCGTCAGCACCCACGTGGCGCCCTCGAACAGGTCGGCGCGCGCCCCGTCCACCCCCTCCTGCTCCGAGCCCGCCATCGGGTGGCCACCCACGAAACGCGGGTCGGCGACCCCCGCCACGATCGGGCCCTTCACACTCCCCACGTCGGTGACGACGCCGCCGTGGCGCAGCGCCGCCTTCGCCTCCTCGACGACGGCCGAGACGGGCGTGGCCACGAAGGTGAGGTCGGCGCCCGGGTCGTCGCCGATGGCGTCGAGGGCGCCCAGCTCGAGCGCCCGGGCGGCACGGGCCGGATCGCGGTCGCGCCCTGTGACGAACCATCCCTTCGCCCGCAGGCCCAGGCCGATCGATCCGCCGACCAGCCCGGCGCCGACGATGGCGGCCCGGTCACTAGGGGAGGTCATCGCGCAGCCCCCGCGCCCCTTCGAGGTAGACGTGGCGAAGGTCCGACCGCGGGCGGTCGGTCGACAGGTGCATGAGCACGCGGATGCAGCGCGGCGTGCCCTCCTGCACCGACAGCTCCTTGGCGCACAGCAGCGGCACATCCCCGAGCCCCTCGCCGCGGGCGGCCGACGCCGGGAAGATCGACGTGATGTCGTCGGTGGCGGTGAAGATCACGCTGATGAGGTCGTCCTTGTCGATGCCGTTGCGATCCAGCATCTCGCGGACCAGCGCCTGGACGCGCTCGGTTATCTGCTCAGCGGTGTCCTCGTCCACGGTGGTGGCGCCCCGCAGGGCCCGAACGGCGGGCGTCACGGCCGGGAATCTACGCCGGAAAGGGCGAGGACCTCGTCGGTCGTCAGCGGGCGCCACTCGCCGGGCTTGAGCGACCGGTCGGCCAGGGGGCCGATGCGGGTGCGCACCAGCCGCACGACGGGGTAGCCGACCGCGGCCAGCATGCGGCGGACCTGGCGGTTGCGGCCCTCGTGGATCGTCAGCTTGATGGCGTGCTCCCCCACCCGGCCGGCCTTGGCGGGGGCCGTCATGCCGTCCTCCAACTCGAC
>JBOGIC010000297.1:0-2846 GCA_050744985.1 Acidimicrobiales bacterium | reverse complement strand
TCGGCGGGACCTTCCTCCTATCGCTCCCGCTGGTGGTGCTCTCGCCGGACACCGCCGGCCTGTCGTGGTTGCTGATCTTCGTCGGCGAAGCCGTCCTCGCCCGGCGGTTCGGCTCGATCCACCGGCTGCCGAAGCACCCCGGCTGATATGCGCGCCGTCGTCCAGCGCGTGACCGCGGCGCGTGTCCGGGTGGACGGGGGGATGGTCGGCGAGATCGGCGCCGGCCTGTGCGTGCTCGTGGGCGTCACCCACACCGACACCGCCTCCGAGGCCGAGAAGCTGGCGCGCAAGGTGGCCGGCCTGCGCCTGTTCGACGACGGCGACGGCACGATGAACGTGTCGGTGGCCGACGCCGGCGGCGCCGTGCTGCTCGTCAGCCAGTTCACGCTCTACGGCGACACGTCGCGCGGCCGGCGCCCGTCGTGGTCGATGGCCGCCCCCTCGGCGCAGGCCGAGCCGCTGGTCGACGCCGTCGGCGAGGCTCTCCGCCGGCTCGGTCTTCGCGTCGCCACCGGCCGGTTCGGCGCCGAGATGGCCGTCGAGCTGGTCAACGACGGCCCGGTCACGGTGATCGTGGAGACGTGACCAAGGCATGAGTGAGTAAAAACTCGCGTGGAGCACGAGTTTTTGGCGAATTGAACCCCACTGGCGCCGCCTCGCCGTCCACCGCGCCGGCGTCAGCGCAGGTGCGTGCCGAACCACGCCATCATGTCGGCGTAGGCGGCGTCGGCCTGCTGCTGGTTGTAGTTGGCCCCGGTGTTGTTCATGAACGCGTGCTGGACGCCGGGATAGGTCTTCACCTGGTGGACGAGCCTGGCCTTCTCCATGGCCGACGTCGCGGCCTCGCGGTTGGCGTTCACCCGGGTGTCGAGCTCGGCGTAGACCGACATCACGGCCGCCTTCGTCTTCGACAGGTCGTCGCCGGTGAGCTGGCCGTAGTAGGGCACCCCCGCCGTCAACGGAGGTGGATCGCCCGCCGCCAGCAGCTGCCAGGTC
Source organism: Acidimicrobiales bacterium (assembly GCA_050744985.1). Taxonomy (GTDB): domain Bacteria; phylum Actinomycetota; class Acidimicrobiia; order Acidimicrobiales; family AC-14; genus JBOGIC01. Next base: position 1,850 of record JBOGIC010000297.1, on the reverse strand, counting down.
ATGTTCCCGCCGAAGCAGAAGCCGATGGCCGCCTGCTTCAGCCCGGGCGCCCGCTTGCCGAGCTCGATCAGGGCCGACTTCATGTCCTCGGTCGACCGCGTCGACGCGTTCTGGGTCAACGCCGACTGGAGCTGCGCCTGGTCCGGGAGCGCAGCCGTGCCGCCCTGCGCCGAGAGAAGGTCGACCGCGAGCGCCGTATAGCCGCTCGCTGCCAGCTTGCCGGTCATCGTGCGAACGAAGTCGGTGATGCCGCGGTTCTCGTGGATGACCAGCACCGCACCCTTCGGTGACGCCGCCTTGGCGTACACGCCCATCATCGTGATGCCGTTTCCCTGCCACGTGATGTTCTCGGTCGCGAGCGGCGGCCCCGTGGTCGTCGGCCCGCTCGACACTGTGGTCGGCGGGGTCGTCGAGCCCTGCGACGACGCGGATTCGTCGTCGTCGCTGCCGCACGCGGCCAGCAACGCCGACGCGGCAACCGTGCTGAACCCCAGGAAGCTGAGCTGCCGCATGGCCTCGCGCCGGTTCAGGTGACCATCGGCACAGTTCTCGGCGACCTCTTCGGCCAGGTATCGAACGTTGGAATCCACGGGCTTCCTTCCCCCAGGTGCGTGTGACAGGGATCTTACGAGTGGGACCCCCCGCGCGGTTTGCGCCGAACGTGTGTTCGGCTACCATCAGCCGCATGGGAACGCCTCCCGAGCTCCGCTGGCGCCTAGCCGAGGACGACGGTCCGCAGCACCCGCAGGGCTCGCTGTTCGAGACGGTCGTCGAGCGGCACGTCGGCAAGGGCGAGTACCGCGGGATGGAGTTCCTCCACGTCAACGCCCGGCGCATCATCAACGAGGTGCCGGCCGCCGCGCAGGTGCCGTTCAGGTTCACGATCAACGCCTACCGGGGCTGCAGCCACGCGTGCACGTACTGCCTGGGCCCTGACACCGAGATCCTCCTCACCAACGGCCGCACGCGGCGCCTGGCCGAGATCGCGGTCGGCGATGAGGTCTACGGCACCCTGCGCCGCGGGAGCCACCGCCGCTGGGCGGCGACACGGGTGCTGGCCCACTGGTCGTCGCGAAAGCCCGCCTACCGGCTGGCGCTGCAGGACGGCACCGAGCTGATCGCCAGCGGCGATCACCGGTTCCTCACCGACGACGGCTGGAAACACGTCGCCGGCGCGTCCGACGACCTGGCCTGGCGGCCGCACCTCACGCCCGGCGACGAGGTGGTGGCGAGCGCGGCCCGGGCGGTCGTCGGCGGCCGGCCCGTACCCGCGGATGCCCGCGTCGCCGTCTCGGCCGTGAAGCCCCTCGACCACGACCTGGTGATGTTCGACATCACGACCGGTTCCGGCGACTTCGTAGCCAACGGCGTGGTCAGCCACAACTGCTTCGCCCGGCCCACCCACGAGTACCTGGGAATGGGCCTGGGTGACGACTTCGAGCGCCGCATCGTGGTGAAGGTCAATGCCGTCGAGCGCGTGCGCGCCGAGCTGGCCCCGTCCCGCTGGGCGGGCGAGCACATCGCGATGGGCACCAACACCGATCCCTACCAACGGTGTGAGGCGAAGTACCACCTGACCCGGGGGATCGTCGAGGAGCTGGCGGCGGCCCGGAACCCGTTCTCCATCCTCACCAAGTCGACGTTGATCCTGCGCGACCTCGATCTGCTGGCCGAGGCGGCGACCGTCACCGACGTGCGCGCCAACTTCTCGATCGGCACGCTGGACGAGGAGGTCTGGCGCCAGAGCGAGCCGGGCACGCCGCACCCCCGCCAGCGCGTCGCCGCGGTGGCGAAGCTCAACGAGGCGGGCGTGCGCTGCGGCGTGCTCGTTGCGCCGGTGCTGCCGGGCC
>JBOGIC010000296.1:0-4200 GCA_050744985.1 Acidimicrobiales bacterium | reverse complement strand
TGCCGGCGCTGTCGGTTTCGTCGCGTCAGGTGCGGGTGAGCTCGGCGATGGCCTTCTTGGCGCAGCTGTCGTCGACGAGGCTCTTGCCGTCGGCGGCGGCGGCCATGAGCGCGGCGGTGGCCGCGTTGTTGAGGGCGCGGGGCAGGCCGTTGGCGTAGCGGTGCAGGCGGGCCGCGGCATCGTCGGCGATGAGCGGGTCGTTGCGGCCGGCCAACTCGAGATTGTGACGGAGATAGTTGATCGACTCGGCGAGGTCCATCCCGCGGATGGTGTAGCGGAGGCTGATGCGCTGATCGAGCGCAGCGAAGATCCCTTGACGCAACCTCGCCGCCAGAGTCGGTTGGCCGACGAGGATGCCCGCGAACGGGGACGCCGAATCGAGCTCGGCATTGGACAGCAGGCGGAGCTCCTCGAGCTGCTCGGGCGACATGAGATGGGCCTCGTCGAGGACGAACACGACTTTGCGGTGGCGTTCGTGTTCTTCGGCGGCGAGCAGCGCAGCGGCCTGGTTGATGGCCTCGGCCTTGTGGAACCGGGGCGTGGCGCCGAGCGCGGTGGCGATGGCGACATACAGGCCGCGGCAGCCACCCGACGGGTTGGAGACGTACACGAGGGTGTACTTGGTGCGGTCAAGGCTGGCCACCGCGGCCCGCACGGCGACGGTCTTGCCCGCCCCGGTGTCGCCGACGATCACGCCGAGGGCGGTCTCGTTGATGCAGTAGTGGATGCGGGCAACAGCCTCGGCGTGGGCGGCTCGGTCGAAGAGCTTGCTGGCCGGGATGGTCTTGGTGAACGGGGTGCGGGAGAACCCGAAGTGGGCGGCCCACACGTCGACGCCGGCCATCAGCGCGCCGCCTCTGCGGCATCGTCGGTCTCGTCCCCGTCGTCGGCGCCGGTGTCGTCGGGGCCGGTGTCGTCGTCGAGGTGCTCGAAGCCGGGGAGGTGCACCTCCCGATAGGCGATGGCTCCCTCGCCGAGGGCTTCGGCATGGGCGGCAGCGACGAGGCCCAAGTAGTCGATGCCCGGCCCGGTGTCCTCGGGCGGCGTCGCCGGGGCGGCTTGGGGGACGGCGGGATGCACGTGGCGGCCGATCACGAACGGGACCGCCACACCGGCGGGGACGCCGTGGTCGTAGACGTCGATGGTGGTGAGGTCTTCGGGGTCGAAGCGCAGCTCGGCGGCGCGCCCGATGAGGGCGGGGTCGACCTGGTAGCGGTTCGCGAAGAGGCTGATCGTCGCCGTCTTCGTCACACGCCTCACGACGCTCCACCGGAACGCCTCGGCCAGCACCGCCGGCGGCGGGATCGACGGCGTGTACCCCTGAAGGAACCGTTCGATCGGCGCCTGCCTGGTCTCGGCGTGGGTGCGGGCGTTGGCGACCTGCTCAGCCCAGGCCATGAAGAAGTCGTTGAGCTCTTCGAACGTCGCGATCCCGCGGTCTTCCATCTCGGCGACGAAGGCTTGGCGGATGTAGGAGTTCAGCCGCTCCTGCTTGCCCCGGCCTTGAGGCATTCCGGGTCGGCTGTGGACGAGGTGGATGCCCAGCACCGCGCACGCCCGCGCCAGCTGGTGGTTGGCATACGGCGCTCCGTTGTCGACGTACAGGTTCTCGGGCAGGCCGCGCCGGGCGATCGCCGAGCGCAGCACGTCCTGGCCCGCCCGGGTGTTCTCCTCGGTCATCCAGCGGCCGTGCACCAACAGTCGGCTGTGATCGTCGACGAGCACGAACAGCTTCGCCCGCCTCGACCCCGCCACCCGAGGGTGGGGGACGAACGGGCCGTGCAGCACGTCGCCGATCCAGATCTCGTTCGCACGAGACGCCTCGAACCGACCGAAGGGGCGCGCCGGCTCGGACGTGAGCGCCTGGCGGGTCAAGCCCGCCCGGCGCAGATGTGCCCGCACGGTGCGCTCGGACAGCACCACGCCGTGGGCCCGGAAGATGGCGTCTGCGATCTGGGCGGCCGAGCGGGTCGGCAGCGCTCGGCGCATCCGGCACGCTTCCTCGAGCCACCTTGCCTGGGAACGGGCCCGGCCCCGGTCGGCGCGCGGCGTGGGCCGCAGACCGGCGAGCCCGTCGCGCCGGTAGGCGACGAGCCATCGGTCGATCGTGCCTCGCGTGAAGGAGCGCTCCACCCCTTCGGGTGTCCTCCACGTGCGCGCCGCCAACGCCCGCACGATCATCCCCCGCTGGGCCGGCGTGAGTGCCCCACTGACCGCCTCGGAGATCACGCTGAAGCGGAACAAGGCGATCTCCTCGGCCCCGTCATGGCTGTGGTCGTCCATCGAACAGCTCCTCCCCGGCGCCTCGCCGACCATCGGCAAGCGTCGATGAGCATCCAACGGCAACCTCAGCCCGCTGCCCAGGGCGGATCGGTGTTGGTCGACAGCAACTGCCCGCCGACGAGCGCGTTCGCGAACTGCCACCGCCCAAGGGCCCCGGCGCCGAACCGGCGGCGGGCCGCCTCCCACCCCGAGCGGACCGCCGCCAACGCCACCTCCACGTCGCCGCCCGTCAGGCGCGGCGCCAAGCCGCCGACCGCAACGCAGAACCGGCTGAACCCCACCGCCAGCATCTGTGCCCGAGCCCGGAACCGCCGCCACCAGTCCCGCACCGTCGTATGCGGCACGTCCAGCAACCGGGCCACCGGACGCACCCCGCGGCGACCGCGCCCCAACACGCCGAGAGCAGAACCGATCACCTCCACCGCGTCGAGCCGGGCGAGGGCCACGAAGCTGGGCAGCACCGCGTGCGTCGAAGCGCACCCCCGGCAACGCTGGCGGCGGATAGCCAGCCGTCGCACCCGACCCATCCGCACGTCGCGCTCATACCAGCCCCACGACCCCATCGGCGCCCCGCACCCCGGGCAAGCCAGGCGCGGCACCTCCACCGCCCGGCCCGCCGCCGCGTACTCATCGACACCCAACGGCGTCGGCCATACGATGGCCACCGGCACACCGCCCTTCCGGGCCCCCTCCCGTGAGCGACCAACTCAGGTGCGGGAGGGGGTCCTGTCGCGTCTGAACAAGGTCGGCGCGATCATTCCCAGCCCCGCCCGCCGCCGTCCAGCCGCCGCCCCGCCCGACTCGATGCCGAACTACCGCTGCCGGATCACAGCCCTACATGCTCACGAAGGTCTGCCCGTAACAAACGTCTTCTCCTTCGAGCGTCTCGGCGGATGCAGAGTAGGTCGGGCGACGAATCGAGTCTCGCGTTAGTGGATGCGAGCGAGAACCGTTGAACGCCTCTCGACCTGCCACCTGCCCGTAGCGCTCGGTGACGAAGACGGGTCGTGCTCACGACCACTTCCCTTCCACCTGATCTGGCGGATCCGGGTCCGGGACACCCCCAGCCGGATCTCGCTTGGCATCCGGTGCGGGATCGGCGAGCGGGGCGCGCGGCACGCGCGTTCCGCAGAGGATCTTCCGTGACCGCAGCCTCGTACACCGGGATCGGCATGTTGCCGCTGGGACCCCCGCCCCGCTCGGCGAACAGGCAAATCAGAGCGCGAGGATCTCGTCGACACCATTCCGAGACCGACGTCACTAATGCCGCTCACCACTCCTTGACGGCCGCCCGTACGCTGGGCGATGGTCGAGCGGCGAACGGAACGGGGTGACGGTTGGAGATCCGAATTCTCGGGCCGTTGGAGGTGAGCGACGGCGGATGCGTGCTCGAGCTGGGAGGGGTGCGCCAGCGGGTCTTGTTGGCACGCCTGGCGGTCTCGGCCAACCGGGTCGTACCCGTCGACACCCTGCTCGACGAGCTGTGGGGCTCCCAGCCTCCGGCGGGGGCGCGCCAGGCGCTGCAGGCCCAGGCCTCGCGGCTGCGCAAGGTGCTGGGCGACCCGGAGCGCCTCGTAGCCCGGGCCCCCGGCTACGTCCTGCGCCTCGGCCCCGACGAGTTGGACGCGGCCCGCTTCGAGGCTCTCTTGGCCCAGGCCCGGGCTGCCGTCGCCGACGGCGACCGCCAGACGGCCGCCCGCCGCTTTGCCGAGGCCGACGGCCTGTGGCGGGGGCCGGTGCTGGCCGAGTTCGCCGACTCGGGCTTCGCCCAGGCCGAGGCGGCCCGCTTGGGCGAGCTTCGCCTGGGGGCCATCGAGGCCCGCATGGACGCCGAGCTCGACCTGGGCCGCCACGACCAGGTCGTGGCCGAGCTGGGGGGTTGGCGGGGGCTCACCCCTACCGGGAGCGGCTGTGGGC